>CAVDTO010000059.1:0-9374 GCA_963611895.1 bacterium | reverse complement strand
CAACGGCGCCGCAGCTAATGAGGCGGCCGGCCCCGACACCAAGGGCGACCCCAAGCTCGAGGCCACGTTCAGCGAGGCGATGCTCAACGTCCTCAACGACGCGTCGACGCTCCCCGAGGGCTGGGAGAACCTGCCCGTGAGCGTCGAGGCGGGCTACACCTACAAGCCAAAGAGTAAGCTCCACGACTTCGGCTCCAAGCTCTCGAGCTTCACCGGCGTGAGCGAGCAGGGCGTGACGATCGCGCCCGCCAAGATCCTCGGCGGCGTCCACAGCGACGGCCGCCCCAAGTTTGCCCGCGTGAGCTCCACGAACACCGACGGCACGCATCTCACGCGGCTGGCCATGTTCCGCCTCGCCTCGGTTAAGTACGACGACATCCACCGCACGCGCCTGGTGGTGCAGTACAAGACGGAGACCGGCTGGACCGATGCCGAGCCGATCGACTTCACCGTCGCCGGTGTGGACGGCGTCTCGCGCGGCGACCTCAACGACTACGATTTCGACGTCTCGGAGTTCACCTTCAAGGCGCCGAACGAGGATGTCGAGCGCAGCTACGTGGGTATCCTGCTGCTCTCGGGCCTGTGCGACACCAACGATGCGACCAAGCTCTCGTTCGAGGACGTCGCGACCAAGCCCGTGACGTCGCTGCTGGTCTTCGGCAAGCAGTTCTCCAACGCGGCGACGAACAAGAACGAGGACGGCACGTGGAACTTCGCGCCCGTCGTGCGCGACGCGGTCTCGTGGCGGACGCTCGATCCGAGCACCAACAAAGAGGGCTACGGCAACAAGAAGATCATGGTCTACGCGCCCTCGATCTCGGCTGCCGCCGCGAGCTCCACGCAGTTCGGCCGCCTCTCGACCGCGATGCTCAATGGCGCCTACCTCTACCGCCAGGTCGATGCCAGCGCCGGCAAGAATGCGATCTTCGAGGACAGCGTCGAGCCCCAGGCGCGCGCGTTCAGCGCGGCGATAAGCGCCCTCTCGTACACGAACTTCCCCACGAGCGAGCTCTTCTACGACGAGCTGACGCTCGAGACCCTCAACCTCATGAGCTACATGGCCGGCGGCATGGCCTCGCTCTGCGCGGGCCCGGCGAGCTGCTCTTCGCCCACCAACCAGAGCTGGAACGGCACGGCCTTCTTCGGCTACACGACGGCCAACGGCTCGGGCATCTTCCACGTGGACCACGTGCGCTGGCTCAACTCCGTGTACTGGGTCTCGGACGACCTGTTCTACGACGACACGAGCGTGGGCCGCACCATGGCCGCCAAGAGCGACATCAAGCGATTCGTCAACTGGAGCGGCCGCCAATCGCTGATCGCGCTCAAGCGCGTGGAAGACGGCGAGGACGCGCGCATCGAGCTCCACTCCATCGACCTGTCCAGCACCAAGAGCGTTTCGGACAAGGACATCGTGCAGCTGGGCGCCGAGGAGGACACCCCGGCGGACTTCTACGTCTCTCCCACGGGCGAGTACCTGCTCTACGCGGTCTCCAAGGAGGGCGAGGCCGAGGCGCAGCAGGACGAGAACGGCGCCGCCATCGTCGATGACGAGGGGAACATCAAGACCGATGCGGTCGACCCGGTCTACTCGATCATGGCCATGCGCGCCGTCACGGATTCCGCCACCAACAAGACGCTCTTCACCAAGCCGTTCGTGCTGGCGGAGGTCGACTGCCCGGTGGACAGCGTGGCCGCGGCGGCCGGTGCCGACGAGGCGACGGACATCATGTTCTACCACATCACCGACCTGGCCAGCAGCGAGTGCGATTACTACCAGGTCCGCGTTCCCTGCGTTGCCAGCGTGACGCCCGTGGCCCTCTCGTCGATCGACGACTACCCGACGGCCGGCAAGGACTGCACCTTCAAACTTGAGCTCCATAACGACGGCAACGCGCTGGTCAAGGGTGTGACGATCTCGGTGCTCGATGCCGACAACAACGACGCGCCGTTCATCGAGAACCTCGAGATCCTCTTTAACGAGAAGACGATGCTCGAGACCTCCAACTCCGAGCCCGCGGCCGAGGTCGGCGAGTCCACGGCCGAGACGACCTATGTGACGGGCTACGAGAACTTCCCCGACCACCCGCTCGCCAAGAACGGTGGCTGCACGCTGATTGCCCCGGGCAAGAGCGCTGCCGTGGCCGTTAAGTTCAAGATCCCGCAGGCGTGGGGCGGCGCGCACAACATCACCGTCAAGACGAGCAGGGTGCGCTACGTCAACCCGATCACGGGCGAGGAGGCGACCACCTCCACGGTGGAGCAGCAGCAAGACGGCTCCACGAACTTCTTCTCGGCCGCGGCGCTCACGTCGTCGGGCGCGGTGAGCACGAGGTTCGGCCAGCAAGAGGGCGCCTCGCTCAAGATCAACACGCTTGCCTCGGCCGATGGCACGACCGAGCGCCTGAACGGGCCGCGCGAGCTCTCGGGCACGTATCGCGAAGACGGCAGCGGGGCTACGAACGGCGGCGGGACCAGTGGCGGCGCGACCGGCGGCACCTCGGGCGGCCAGGGCGGTTCCAAGGGTTCCGGCAAGGCCGGCATGCCCGATACCGGCGACGTCGCGGGCCTGGCCTCGCTTGCGGCGGGGGCGCTCGGCGCGGGGCTCCTAGCTTATAGCCGTCGTAGGGCGGAGATCGAGGCTGAGGCCGAGGAGAGCTGATCCAACCCGGCGGAGGGGCCCTGCTAAGGGTTCTCAAACGTCCTCGCGCATGAGAGCGCCCCTTGGCCTGCCCCTTCGGGGGTGCGGCCAAGGGGCGCTCTCGCGCTGCGGAATGTTTGCGAACCCTTAGCAGGGCCCCTCCTCTGTCTCCGCCCTCCGAGCGGCGGTTGGCCCGGGAAAGATGGTGCTCCTTCGGAGCGTTTTGTATTTGGCGCTTTCGCGCCTATTGGGTTGTGGGGACTGGCTGTTTGGGGCTTTACCTTTGCTGGGGGCTGGTTGTTTGCCCCTGGGGGTTGAGGGTTTCTTGTTGCAGCTGACGTTCGTGCTGTTGGATGGACTTTGTGGAGAGTGCCCCTGCTGTTTTCTGCTTGAAAATAAAATCCCTGGCCTGCTCCTTCGGAGCGGCGGCCAGGGGAACGGTTTTGTTCTTTGAGGCGCTTTGCTTTCTAGAAGCCCCAGACTACTTTGCGGAAGTTTGCCTGGTCTGTGGCTCCTTCGGTTGAGAAGCAGAGGATTCTCGAATCGGGGCCTAGGCCTAGTTGTTCGGCTTGCTCTTGGTGGTTGCCGTCTAGGAGCGTTGCTGCGAGGCCCACGCCGGCGGCGCCGCTTTCTCCTGAGATTACCTGCGCATCGCCCTTGGTGGGGGCGGCTAGGACTCGCATGCCTCTTGCGGCGGTCTCGTCGGGGGCCGAGGCGAACCAGCCGGCGTGACGGCCGAGCATGTTCCAGCCCACGTGGCAGACCTCTCCGCAGGCGAGGCCGGCCATCATCGTGTTGAGGTCGCCTCCCACGGCATGCAGTTTGCCGTCTGTTGCCTGGGCGGTGCGGAAGACGCAGTCGGCTGCGTGCGGCTCCACGATCACGATCTTCGGCACGCGGCCTGCGTAGTATGAGGCCAAAAAGCCCGTTACCGCGCCCGACATCGCGCCCACGCCAGCCTGCAAAAAGACGTGCGTGGGAGCGGGCTCCTGCGCGGCCGCGAGCTCTTCTGCAGCCTCGAGCGCCATCGTGGTGTAGCCCTGCATGATCCAGGTGGGGATCTGCTCGTAGCCGGGCCACGAGGTGTCCTGCACCAGGATCCAGCCGCGCTCCTCGGCCGTGCGCGCGGCGAGGCGCACGGTGTCGTCGTAGTTGAGGTCGCAGATCTCGGCCTCGGCGCCGAGCGCGCGGATGTTCTCCAGGCGCTCGGGCGCGCTACCGGCGGGCATGTAGACCACGGCACGCTGACCGAGCATGCGGGCGGTCCAGGCCACGCCGCGCCCGTGGTTGCCGTCGGTGGCGGTAATGAACGTAAGGTTCCCGAGCTGCGCCTTTGCCGCGTCGCTCGTGAGCAGCTCATACGAGAGCTCCGCAGGCTCCACGCCCAGGCGCTCGCCGATCAGGCGCGCGATGGCGTAGCTGCCGCCGAGCCCCTTGAACGCGTTGAGCCCAAAGCGCTGGCTTTCGTCCTTAACATGGATGCTCGCCACGCCGAGCTCGCCCGCCAATCCGGGGAGCGCCACGAGCGGTGTCGGACGGTACCCGGGGATGCTCTGGTGGAATGCTCGCGCGGCCTGGGCGGTGTCGACGCCAAAGACGTTGGGAACGCTCGCCACCGAAGCGGCGTTCTGCTGCCGGGTGAGTTCGATGCCCCGCTCCTGCGCGCGAGCGCCCTCTGCCTCGGCCGTCATTACAGATTCCCGATGAGCTGGGTGTAGATGGCGCAGGCACGCTCGACATCGGCCACGGGCGTGTGCTCGTTGGTCATGTGCGCGAGCTTGTAGGGGCCGGGGCCAAAGCCGATGGTGGGCACGCCGTGGGCGATGGGCGTGATGCCGTTCGTGCCGAAGTCCCAGAAGTCGAACTCCTCGGGCGCCTTACCGTACACGCTGGTATAGGCGCTGATGAGCGCCTGCGAGATGGGCGCATCCTCGGCGGTCTTCCAAGGGTCGTGCATCGGCTCGTAGTGGAGCTCGCGGCCCTTCCAGCTCGTATGATCGAGGCAGCCGACCTCCCAGCTGGCGTCCTTGCCGGCGATGAGCTCGTCCATCTCGGCGCGCACCTGGTCGAGCGTCTCGCCAAGCGCCAGGCGGCGGTCGAGGTAAATCTCGCACTCGGAGGGAACGGCGTTCAGCGAGGCGGAGACGCAGGAGATGTCGGAGAGCACCACGGTGCCATGCGGCGCGTCGGGCTTGTAGAGGCGGGCGTTCAGGGCCTCGACGCGCTGGATGATCTCGGCCATCTCGTAGACGGCGTTCTTGCCCTTCTCGGGCGCGGAGCCGTGGGCCGAGACGCCGTGGGCCTTGATGCGAATCTGCGCCTTGCCCTTGTGGCCGAGCGTGATGAGGTTGCCGCTCGGCTCGCAGATCACGCAGAAGTCGGGCTTAAGGCCCGTGTCGCCATAGAAGAGCTCGAGGTTCACGCCGTCGCAGTACTCCTCGCAGACGGTGCCCGTCACATAGACGGTTTTACCCTCGAGCAGCCCGGCGTCGCGCGCGGCGGCCGCGGCGTAGATGCTCGCGCACAGGCCGCCCTTCATGTCCACCGAACCGCGGCCCCACAGCTCGCCGTCCACGATCTCGCCGCCAAAGGGGTCGCGCTCCCAGTCTTCCGGGTCGTTCACCTGTACGGTGTCGATGTGCCCGTCGAAGTGGATGATCTTGGGGCCGTTGCCGATGCGGCCCACGGCGTTGCCGGTCTCGTCGATATAGGCCTCGTCGTAACCGAGCTTCTTCATCTCGGCCACGACGAGCTCGGCCATGGGGCCCTCTTCGTCGGAATAGCTGCGGGTCTGGACGGCGCGCTGCAAGAAGTCGATGAGTTCGCTGTGCATGGTTGCTCCTTATGGTCAGGGTGCTCAGACGGCATGAGGGGGAACGCGTGCCATGCGCGAGGATAGGGCGCGCAAAGGTGCAAAAGGGGGGTGGCGGAACGTTCCGCCCTTATGCCACATATAAGAATATTGATGAGAACGAGCGGATGATATAATTCCGTTCGCCAAAAGTATCAATATCGTGCTAATTGCAGAGACTCCCAAAATAAACGAACGGCGGTGCGGCGTGCAGACCTACGACATCCAGATCGACGCGGACGGGCGCGAGCTCACGCGCCACGGGTCGTTCGACTTCCCTTTGGCGGTCTACACCACGACCGTCTCCAAGAACATCCTGGGCTTCATCAACTGGCATTGGCACCACGAGCTGCAGTTCTGCCTGGTGGTCAAAGACAGCGTGCGCGTGTCGGTTGAGGGCGCCACGTTCACCTTGCGCAAGGGCGAGGGCATGTTCATCAACTCCGAGCGCCTGCATTCCATCTCGAACGCGCCGCACGCCGACGCCACCTACGTGTGCTTCGACTTTCACCCGCGGCTCATCGCGGGGTTCGAGGGGAGCGCGATCCAGGCGCGCTGCATCGAGCCGTTCATCGGCCGCGACGCCGTCCCCTACATCAAGCTCGCGAACAAGGTGCCCTGGCAGGCCGAGGTCCTCGACGAGCTGCTTTGGGTCTACCGGAGCTACTGCTCGAGCGAGCCCGACGAGCTGCAGATCATGATCTGGCTCGCGCAGGTCTGGCACATGCTGGTCAAGAGTGGCGAGCTCGGCAGGGGAGAGAGCGCGCTCGAGATCTCGTCGCAGATGCGCGCCGCGCTCCAGTACATCGCCGAGCACCTGGGCGAGCCCATCGCGCTCGACGACCTGGCCGCCCACGTGGGCTACGCCAAGAGCACCTGCAGCCGCGAGTTCAAGCGGCAGCTGGGCTGCACGGTCTCGGACTACATTCTGAACGCGCGTTTGCAGGAGGCCTCGCGCCTGTTGCTCACCACCGACGCGACGGTTGCCGAGGTTGCTTCTACCTGCGGGTTCTCGAGCTCGAGCTACTTCATATCCAAGTTCAGCGCCAAGATCGGCCAAACGCCCCATGCCTACCGCAAGGAGCACGCGGACGAACGTGCCCGCGTGCTCCAAACGCTCGATCCGCCCGCACGGGCGGTGTGATTTAAGGCGCGCTGAACGGGGCGGCTTCGGCGTCGCGTCGCATCGCGTGCGAAGCCGAGCGGCTGCAGCCCCGCGCGCTCCCTACAGCACCTTGGAGAGGAAGCTCTGGGTGCGCTCGTTCTGCGGGTGCTCCAGCACCTCGGCCGGCGTGCCCTCCTCGCAGATGACGCCGCCGTCGATGAAGACCACGCGGTCGGCCACGTCGTGCGCAAAGCCCATCTCGTGGGTCACGCACACCATGGTCATGCCCTCGTGCGCGAGCTCGCGCATGACGTCGAGCACCTCGCAGACCATCTCGGGGTCGAGCGCGCTCGTGGGCTCATCGAAGAGCATGATGTCGGGGTCCATGCACAGGGCGCGCGCGATGGCCACGCGCTGCTGCTGGCCGCCCGAGAGCGACTTGGGGCTCGCGTCGGCCTTGTTGGCGAGGCCCACGCGCTCGAGCAGCTGCATGGCCTTGTTGTAGGCCTGCTCCTGGTTCTTGATCTTGAGCTTGGTGGGCGCCCAGGTGAGGTTCTCGCGCACGGTCATATGCGGGAACAGGTTGAACTGCTGGAACACCATGCCCATGTGCTGGCGAATGCTGTCGACGTCGGCGCCCTTGCCGGTGATGGGCTGGCCGTCCACGAGGATTTCGCCGTCGGTGGGCTCTTCCAGGCGGTTGAGGCAGCGCAAGAGCGTCGACTTGCCCGAGCCCGAGGGCCCGATGATGCAGACGACCTCGCCCGTCTTGATCTCGAGGTCGATGCCGCGCAGCACGTGGTTGGTGCCAAAATCTTTCTTAAGGCCGGTGACCTTGATCTTCGTGTCAGCCATTATTTGCGGATCCTTTTCTCGAGAGCGTTGGAGGCGACCATGAGCACGCTGCAGATCGCCAGGAACACGAGGGCGACGAGCGTGTAGGTGCCAAACGATTCAAACGTGCGGCCCACGTAGACCTTTGCCTGGTTCATGACCTCGGGCAGGCCGATGGCGTACATGATCGTGGAGTCCTTGAGCGTGATGATGCACTGGTTGACCAGGCTCGGCAGGCAGATGCGCACGGCCTGCGGGATGATGATCGAGCTCATGGCCACGCCGTACGAGACGCCCAGGCTGCGGGCGGCCTCCATCTGGCCCTTGTCGACCGACTGGATGGAGCCGCGGAAGATCTCGGAGAGGTAGGCGCCCTCGTTGAGCACCATGGTCACGAGCGTGGCCGTGACCACGTCGACGCGAAAGTCGGTGCCGGTGAGCTGCTGGATGAGCTGCGGCAGGGCGAAGTAGATGTAGAAGCCCTGCACCAGCATCGGCGTGCCGCGGATGATCCACACGTAGAACTTGACGATGGCACGCAGCGGCGTGATGCGGCTCATGTTGATGAGGCAGGCGAGGATGCCCACCACCAGGGCGAGCAGGAACGAGACGACGGTCACGAAGATCGTCATCTGCAGGCCGGTCGCCAAAAGGGGCCAAGCGCCCTCAAAGGTCTCGGCAAGGGTTTGAAGATCCATGGATGATTCCTAACAAGCGGGGTGCAAGAAAAACGGCCCGGCGTCATATGAGCGCCGAGCCGTTTGAGCGCGTCTGGGCAATGCGTCTAGCCGAGGTACTTGGCGCAGATCTCGTCGTATTTGCCGGACTTCTTGATGTTCTTGAGGCCCTTGTCGAACGCCTTGAGCAGCGCCGCGTTCTTGCCCTTGAGCACGGCGAAGCCGTAGTTGGCGGCGAACTTGCCCTTCTTGGTGTCGACGATCTTGAACTTGTTGCCCTGGGTGATGCCGTAGGCCATGACCGGGTAGTCCTCGAAGCAGACCACGGAGTTGCCGGTCTGCACGTCCTGGAACATGAGGTCGGTGGTGTCGAAGTAGGTGATGGTCCAGCCGTACTTGTCCTTGAGCGACTCGGCGCAGGAGGCGCCGATCGTGGCGGTCTTGGCGGCGACGGTCATGCCCTTGGTATCGTCGAGGGTCTTGATGTCGGAGTCGTCCTTGGCGGCGATGGAGACGTAGGTCTGGTAGTAGCCGTCGGAGAAGTCGTACTTCTTCTTGCGCTCGTCGGTGATGGACATGCCGGCGATCACGCCGTCGGCCTGGTTGGACTGGAGCGCGGCGAGTGCGGCGTCGAAGCCGAGGGAGTTGAGCTTGACCTCAAAGCCCTGGTCCTTGGCGACGGCGTTCATGATGTCGACGTCGATGCCCACGAAGTCGCCGTTCTCGTCGGTGTACTCGAACGGGGCGTAGACGGTGTCCATGGCGATGACGAACTTCTTGCCCTTGACGCTGCCGGAGTCGGAAGAGGAGCTGCCGGCGCTGGAGCTGGAGCTCGAGCTGCCGCAGCCCACCAGGCCGAGGCCCAGGAACGTGGCGGCGCTTCCCGCGAGACCGACAAACTGACGACGGCTCATTTGTTTGGACATAGGTGCCTCCTAAGATGCAAAGGAGCCCGCGAAGCCGTCCCTATCCCTTTGGCAACGTAGGATCCATACGGATGATGCACTGCAGCTTAGGGGGGCGATATTTCGCGTTTGTTACGCCGGGCCGAGAACGCGCGCCCGAAAACGAATGGCAACAGTTCGGCAGCGATTCGGTAACAAAAGGGCGCGCCTGCGAGGTGCTTTGCTGCAGCGTGGCGGGGCGGTGCGCCGCGGCGGGGCGCTGGGGCGCGGGTTCGGTCGGCCGGGTGCGTCGCGCCGCGTCCGCCTGCGAGCTCGGCCGACGTTCCGGGTGCCGCTCGGGAGCGATGGCGCCCCTGTGCGC
>CAVDTO010000058.1:0-9380 GCA_963611895.1 bacterium | reverse complement strand
CGACATGGTCGACGACGAGGAGCTCATCGACCTGGTCGAGATGGAGACCCGCGAGCTCCTCTCCGAGTACGACTTCCCCGGCGACGACATCCCCGTCATCCGTGGTTCCGCTCTCGGCGCCCTCAACGGCGAGGAGAAGTGGGCTGACGCCATCCGCGAGCTCATGAAGTCCGTCGACGAGTACATCCCGACCCCCGCTCGTGACAACGACAAGCCGTTCCTGATGGCTGTCGAGGACGTCATGACCATCTCCGGCCGTGGCACCGTTGCCACCGGTCGTGTGGAGCGCGGCGAGCTCAAGCTCAACGACCCCGTCGAGATCGTCGGCATCAAGGAGACCCAGAGCACCGTTGCCACCGGCATCGAGATGTTCCGCAAGTCCATGGACTTCTGCGAGGCTGGCGATAACGTCGGTATCCTCCTGCGCGGCATCAAGCGCGAGGACATCGAGCGCGGCCAGATCCTCTGCAAGCCTGGTTCGGTTACCCCGCACACCAAGTTCACCGGCGAGATTTACGTCCTGACCAAGGACGAGGGTGGCCGTCACACCCCGTTCTTCGATGGCTATCGTCCTCAGTTCTACTTCCGTACCACCGACGTTACCGGTACGGTCAAGCTCCCCGAGGGCACCGAGATGGCTATGCCCGGTGACCACATCACCATCGAGGGCGACCTCATCCACCCGATCGCCATGGAGGAGGGCCTGCGCTTCGCTATCCGCGAGGGTGGCCACACCGTCGGCTCGGGCATCGTCAGCACCATCATCGAGTAAATTAGCTCGATTCTGACTGATCGAACGGAACCCGGCACCCAAGTGGTGTCGGGTTCTTTTCTGTCGAGGGTATTAGAGTGCAATTTTTATGAACGAGCGCTACTTTGCCGCACTTGAGCTCGGATTCCGTTGACAGGGTCAAAGTCGTTTTGCTAAAGTAATTCGCCGTGCCCGTACGGGGCGGAAACGAAAGGTTCAAGATCAATGCGTACTCTGGTTACTCTCGCGTGCACTGAGTGCAAGCGCCGCAACTATACGACCACCAAGAACAAGTCGACCATGCCCGACCGCATGGAGATCAAGAAGTACTGCCCTTGGTGCCGTAAGCATACGCTGCACAAAGAGACCCGCTAGTTTCTTTTATATACGCCAGTAGTTCAATTGGTAGAGCATCGGTCTCCAAAACCGAGTGTTGAGGGTTCGAGTCCTTCCTGGCGTGCCAGTCTTTAATCCGTAAGCCTCCTCGTGGGGCTTACGGTTTCTACATGTATAAGCGCAAAAGCGCGGAGGTAAGCGGCTATGGCCAACAACAAGAAGAACAAGAAGAAGGCGCAGGGCAAGGCCGATCAGGCCGCAGTCGACGCCAAGCTTGATTCCAAGAAGGCTGCTTCCAAGGGTAAGTCCGCCAAGGCCTCCAAGAAGGCCAAGAAGGACGCCAAGCCCGGCTTCTTTGCGCGTACCAAGAAGTATTTCTCCCAGGTTCGCTCCGAGATGAAGCGCGTCACCTGGCCGACCAAGAAGGAGCTCGGCAACCTTTCGGTCGTCGTCATCGTCTCCCTGGTCATCGTCGGCCTTGCGATCGCAGGCATCGACGCTCTGGTTGCCCAGGGCCTCGTGCTCTTCTCCGGATTGAGGGGTTAGATATGTCTAAGCGTTGGTATGTGATCCACACCTACTCCGGATACGAGAACCGCGTCAAGTCCGATCTCGAGCACCGCATCGAGACCATGGGCATGCAGGACCGTATCTTCGATATCGAGATTCCCGTCGAGCGCGTCACCGAGATCAAAGAGGGTGGCAAGCGCGAGGTCAAGGACGCCAAGATTTTTCCGAGCTATGTGCTCGTGCGCATGGAGATGGACGACGACGCCTGGACCTGCGTTCGCAACACGCCCGGCGTGACCGGCTTCCTGGGCGGCAACGGCAAGCCCGCTCCGCTCTCGCGCGACGAGTACAACAAGATGATGCGTCGCACGAGCAAGGGCGATAAGCCCAAGCGCACGGCCGTCAACCTCGAGGTTGGCTCCTCGGTTCGCGTCGTCTCCGGCCCGCTCGCCGACTTCGACGGCAAGGTCTCCGAGGTCAACGCCGAGGCCGGCAAGGTCAAGGTCACCCTGCTCATCTTCGGTCGCGAGACTCCCGTCGAGCTCTCGTTCGACCAGGTCTCGGTTATCGCCTAAGTTTCGTCCGTTCGCGCTGCGTGCTTCTTGCGGGGCTGCTCACCTCGCCGGTGCTTCTAACACGAGGGCGCTTACGATATAGCAAGTTCTCACAACAGTGTTTTAGGAAGGTTCGACATGGCTGAGAAAAAAGTCGCTACCATGATCAAGCTCCAGATTCAGGCTGGCGCTGCCAACCCCGCTCCTCCCGTTGGCCCGGCCCTCGGTGCCGCTCAGGTCAACATCATGCAGTTCTGCCAGGCGTTCAACGCCGCTACGCAGGACCAGAAGGGCGACATCATCCCCGTTGAGATCACCGTCTACGAGGATCGCTCCTTCGACTTCGTCTGCAAGACCCCTCCGGCGGCTCACCTCATCAAGAAGGAGCTCGGCCTCAAGTCCGGCTCCGGCGTGCCGCAGCGCGACAAGGTCGGCCAGCTCTCCCAGGAGCAGCTCACCAAGATTGCCGAGATCAAGATGCCGGACCTCAATGCCAACGACATCGAGGCCGCCAAGAAGATCGTTGCCGGCACCGCTCGCTCCATGGGCGTCACCATCGCCGAGTAACTGTTTTTGTTGATAACGGAGGCTCCATACCGGAGCTTCCGTTTATGCGTGCAATAGGGCATGCACACGATGTGGGAGGGCGCACGCCCGTTTACCACAGGAGGTAATGAAATGGCTAAACACGGAAAGAACTACCGCGCCGCCGCCGAGAAGGTCGACCGCGCGCAGCTCTACACCCCGCTTCAGGCGGCCAAGCTCGTCAAGGAGAGCTCCACTGCCAAGTTCGACGAGACCGTCGAGGCTCACTTCCGTCTGGGCATCGATACCCGTAAGGCCGACCAGAACATCCGCGGCTCCATCTCGCTGCCCCACGGCACCGGCAAGACCGTGCGCGTGGCCGTCTTCGCCGAGGGCGAGAAGGCTCGCGAGGCCGAGGAGGCCGGCGCCGACATCGTCGCTTCCGACGAGCTGATCGCCGCCATCCAGAAGGGCGAGATCAACTTCGACGCCGCCATCGCCACCCCGAACATGATGGCCAAGGTTGGCCGCATTGGTAAGATCCTTGGTCCCCGTGGCCTCATGCCGAACCCCAAGCTCGGCACCGTGACCATGGACGTCGCCAAGATGGTCGGCGAGCTCAAGGCCGGCCGCGTGGAGTACCGTGCCGACCGCTACGGCATCTGCCATGTGCCCCTGGGCAAGGTCTCCTTCTCCGACGAGCAGCTCGTCGAGAACTACGCCGCCCTCTACACCGAGATCCTCCGCGTCAAGCCCTCTTCCGCTAAGGGCAAGTACGTGAAGTCCATCTCCATCTCGAGCACCATGGGCCCGGGCGTCAAGGTCGACGCCGCCGTCCAGCGCGACTTCCTCGCTGAGTAGTCAGCAACAGAACATAGCGTTCGCTCAACCCGGTCTGCCACTTGGTAGGCCGGGTTTTTTGTTTGCGCGGTGCATTCGCTTACCTGTGGGTTGGGCTTGCAGGGCGGTGCAGGGGAGTGCGCTCGGGGGCGTTGTTACGTACCGGAGCTTATTTGGATTTAGGCTTATAGGGCAAAAAGTGTGTCCAGTTTTGAGGCGTTGGCGCAGGTCAGCGCCTCTTTCTATATGCAATGGGCTATCTCTGCTCAAGTTGCTGGCTAAGAAGACGGCGATATCTTGATGCGCTCTCAACCGCTCCTTCGATGTGTCTTGCTGCTGCATAGGAGATGCCAGTGAATTGTTTTGGCGCTACCCCAACAATGGGGCCACGGCGCGCACGCAGGCGTCGTTGGCCTGGAAGGTCTTGGATGAGTCAGCGACCTCGAACACGATGTTGCCGGTGATGCCGTGCTCTGTGATGTTGAAGAAGTAGACCTTGGGCTCCGTGTTGAGGGAGCACACGTTCGCAACGGCGCCGATGGTGGCCTCTTTGATCTCTTCTGCGAGGGTATCGAGGTCCTTGCGGTCCTTGCCGTTGGGGAGCGCGATGGGAACGGACACGCGGCCTGCGGGGAGCAGGTGCACGAGCGTGTTCTTGGAGATCGTTGAGTTGGGGATCACGATCGTTTGGTCGTAGGCGTCGCGAATGGTCGTGTGGCGCCATGTAACGTCCTGTACGACGCCGGATTTGCCCCCGACCTCTATGTGGTCGCCCGGCGTGACGATGCGCATAAAGCTTACCTGAAGGCCGCCGATGAGGTTTGAGAGCGTGTCTTGAAAGCCGAGGGAGATGGCGATGCCGCCGACGCCGAGGGCGGCGACGAAGGCGTTTGCGTTGATGCCGAAGCAGTTGTCGAGGATGATGCTCCCGCCGAGCAGCCAGATGGCGGTGCGGACGATGTTCACGAAGATCGTGGACGAGGGGAGCGGATTGTCGTCGCGCCTGAGGATGTGCCGGAGCACGCACGTGGCGATCTTGGCGACCGTGGCGGTGATGGCGACGAGCACGATGGCCCAGAGGGTCGAGTGGACCCAATGCTGGGCAAAGAAGGTCTCGGCGCTTTTGAGCATGTCCATGTGGAAGCCTTTCGATATCAAATGCTCGCATACGAGAGGGCCGTTGCGGCACTCAGAGCGAGCGGGGGAGCTCATAATACGTAGCCCGTTCATGGTACCCAAAAGCTAAGCCCGCTCGGCACGGGGCCAAGCGGGCTTGGTGTTGCTTTAGGTTGGGCGCTGAGAGACGGAAAGGCTTTATGAGGGCTGAGAGTGAGCCTGCATGAATCAGATGCGCCCGCGGTGGGCAGGCGAGTGCTCGCGGCTTTGTTGGAATGGCGTTGGCTTTCCTGCCCATAATAAAAACCGCGCGGCACCGAGCGTGTTGCCTCGGTGCCGCGCGATGGCTTGCGGTTGGGTGTGGGAGCGCCGCGTTCGTTAGGCGGGGCGTCCTGCGGAACCTAGCTCAGGAGCATACGGTCGTTGTCGAGCGCGCCGCCCGAGACCTCCTCGAACTTGCGCAGCAGGTCGGGAACGGTGAGCGACTTCTTCTCGTCGCCGGCCACGTCGTAGATGATATGCCCCTCGTGCATCATGATCAGGCGGTTGCCGAGGCGGATGGCGTCGGTCATGTTGTGCGTGACCATGAGCGTGGTGAGGTTGTTCTCGGCGACCATCTCCTCGGTGAGCTCGAGCACCTTGGCGGCCGTCTTGGGGTCGAGCGCTGCGGTGTGCTCGTCGAGGAGGAGCAGCTGCGGCTTGTTGAGCGTGGCCATGAGCAGCGTGAGCGCCTGGCGCTGGCCACCCGAGAGCAGGCCGACCTTGGCGGTGAGGCGCGTCTCGAGCCCGAGGTCGAGGCGCTTGAGCAGCTCGGCATACTCGG
The DNA here is from genome assembly GCA_963611895.1 of bacterium. Classification (GTDB taxonomy): domain Bacteria; phylum Actinomycetota; class Coriobacteriia; order Coriobacteriales; family Coriobacteriaceae; genus Collinsella. The sequence goes on along the minus strand of CAVDTO010000058.1, from coordinate 3,925 downwards.
CTTTCTCGGCCTTGGTGACGCCCCAGGCGAGTCCGCGGGGCTTTCCGCGGCGCTTAGCGAGCGCGAGGTTCTCAGCGATCTGCATGTCGGCCGCGGTGCCGCGCATGGGGTCCTGGAACACGCGGCCCAGGTACTGCGCGCGCTGCGGTTCGGTGAGGCGCGAGATGTCGGTGCCGTCGAGCTCGATGACGCCCGAGTCGAGCGGGTACACGCCGGCGATCATGTTGAGGAGCGTGGACTTGCCGGCTCCGTTGCCGCCGATGACGGTCACGAAGTCGCCGTCGTTGAGCACGAGGTCGACACCGGTGAGGGCGCGCTTTTCGGTGACGGTGCCCTTGTTAAAGGTCTTGCGGACGTGGCTGAGCTTAAGCATCGGCCTCATCTCCCCTCGAGTAAGAGGCGCGCAGCTTGTACTTCTCCCACACCACGGGCACGCAGAGCGCGAGCGCCACGATGATGGCCGAGAGGAGCTTCATGTCGTTGGCGTCCATACCGAGCTGCAGCACGATGGCGCGGATGAGGAAATAGACGACCGAGCCGACCACGGCGGAGGCGAGGCGCGTGCCGAACTTGGAGAGGCCGCCGGGGAGCAGGCGCCCGAGCACCTCGCCGATCACGATGGCGGCAAGGCCGATCACGATAGCACCCGTGCCCATGCCGATGTCGGCGTACTTCTGGCTCTCGCAGATGAGGCCGCCGGCGAGGCCGATGAGCGCGTTGGAGAGCACGAGCGCGATGACCTTGGTCTTGTTCGTGCTCACGCCGAGGGCGCGGATCATGTGCTCGTTGTCGCCGGTGGCGCGCAGGGCCGAGCCGATCTCGGTGCCGAAGAACCAGTAGAGCGCCCATGCGATGAGCGCCGCGAGCACGATGCCCACGAGGGCGGCCACGGTGCTCTGCGGTAGGCCGGTCATGTCGGAGATGTTGGAGAAGATGGTGGAGCTCGTGAGGAGCGGCGTGTTGGACTTGCCCATCACGCGCAGGTTGATCGACCACAGGCTGATCTGCGTGAGGATTCCCGCGAGAATGGCGGGGATCTCGAAGACCGTGGTGAGGAACCCGGTCACCGCGCCCGCTAGGCCGCCGGCCACCATGCCCGCGAGAAGCGCGAGCGCCGGGTCGACGTTGAAGTTGACGATGAGCACGGCCACGACGGCTCCGCCGAGGGCGAAGCTGCCGTCGCAGGTCATGTCGGGGATGTCGAGCAGGCGGAACGTGATGAACACGCCGAGCACCATGATGCCCCAGAGCACGCCCTGGGAAACGGCACCCTGTAGAGCGATGTACATGCCCAGATGCCTCCTTGCTGTTTGCGGCCCGCGCACGGGCCGATGCCTTTACATATACCGGGTAATGATACACATCGAGATAAAGGGCGCCGCGGCAAACCTCCAAATGGGTCTGCTGCGACGCCCTTCGTAACATGCATTAAACATGACGCCGGTGCTCGCCCGGCGCTCACGCGCTTGCGCTTACTCGTCGAGCACGGAGAGGTCGACGCCGATGGCCTTGGCCATCTCCTCGTTCTTGACCACGACGAGCTCCTTGGTGGAGAGGTACTCGATCGGCATGTCGGCGGGCTCGGCCTCGCCCTTGAGGATCTTGACGGCCATCTCGCCGGCCTTGTAGCCGAGGTCCTTGTAGTTGATGGAGAGGGTGAACAGGCCGCCGGCCTTGCACATGCCCTCCTCGCCCGTCACGAACGGGAGCTTGTTCTCCTTGCAAATCTGGCCCACCTGGGCGGCGCCGGCCGCGATGGTGTTGTCGGTGGGGGAGTAGAGCACGTCGATCTTGCCCACGGCCGACTCCACGACGGACTGGATCTCGTTGGAGCTCGAGACGGTGTAGTCCTCGTACTCGAGGCCGAGCTTGTCGAGCGCCTTCTTGGCCGAGGAGATCTGGATGTCGGAGTTCGACTCGGCGGTGCAGTAGAGCAGGCCGACCTTCTTGGCGTCGGGGAAGACCTTCTGGAGCATCTCGAGCTGTTCCTTGACGGGCGTGAGGTCGGAGGTGCCGGTTACGTTGCCGCCGGGCTTCTTGTTGCTCTTGACGAGCTTGGAGGCGGCGTAGTCGGTAATCGCGGTGCCCACGATGGGAATGTCGCTTGTGGCCTGCTGCGCGGCCTGGGCGGCCGGCGTGGCGATGGCGAAGATGAGGCTGACGTTGTCGCCCACGAACTTGTCGGCGATGGTCTTGCAGGCCGACTGGTCGTTCTGCGCGTTCTTCTGGTCGATGCTGACCTTAAGGCCGCTCTTCTTGATGGCCTTGACGAAGCCCTTGTTGGCGGCGTCGAGGGCGGAGTGCTCGGTGAGCTGGAGCACGCCGATGGTGTACTCGCTGCCCGAGCCGCTGTTGCCGCAGCCCGTGAGGGCGCCCATGCCGAGGAGCCCGGCGCCCACGAGGAGATTCCTCCTGCTGATCATGATCTGGTTCATGTTTCCCTCCTTGGTTGGACGGGAACGCCTGAGCTCCCGACACTGTATGGTCCCGCACGGCACTTTAGCGTGGCGCAGTGCAAGTTCCCCTATGGTAGCGCGCGCCTGGAATAAAGGCATCTCTTTTTACGCGAATGTTGCGGAACGGTTCCGGGTGCGTTGCGGGGTGGTGCAGGTGCGTCGAGGAGGCGGCGGGAGCGATGCGGGTGCACCGCAGAGGTGAAACGGGGGCTTACTGAACGGATGGCCGTATGGCGATGCGGGTGGTGGGATGGATGACGCTGCCGATGCGGGCGAAGGCGGGACGGCCAACGAGTGTTTGTGGAGCGACGTGGTCGAATGACGCGGGAGGCGCCGGCGATGTGAACGACTTCCGATGGGCGGTGCGGACGAAGCGGGCGACCTGAGTTGCCTTAGGCGGCCTCGGGTGGCGCGGCCGCCTCGGGACGCAGACAGATGCGCGTTCCGTCGGCGAGCTTGGCCCGGGCGGAACGTATGCGCTCGAGCCTGAAGGCGCGCATGGTCGCGGCGCGTCCTTCGCCATCTGCGGCAAAGCCGCGCAGGTAGCGGTTGCCTGCACGTTCGACGATTCCGGCGGGGGTCATGCGAAGAACGACCGCGGTCTGCTTGCCGAGGTCCGGTTGCGTGGGGGAACGTCCTGCCTGAACGGGCGTGTTCCTATTGGAGCCGATGCTATCTGCGGGCGGTCTTCGGTCGGATGTGACCTCGAGTTCGATCTCTGCGTGCGCGTCGATCGCAAGGGCGCAGAGCTCGTCGATGCTCCGGCAGATGAGCGAGACCTCGTTGCGGGCGCCCGTGGCGTCTTGGCTTGCGGTCCGCTCGTGGGCGGCGCGAACCTCGCGCCGAAGCGACGGCGTGCCGAGGGCGAGCAGCTTTTCGCAAAGGAGGGAGGTCTGGGCGAGCGAGAGGTTGGGTGCCGATTCGATGGCTCCGATGGCTGCGGCGAGCTCGGTGTCGGTGAGGGTCCTGCCGATGAGCGCGTAGCCCTGCCTGCCCCGGTTGCGGACGTCGTGGCCGAGCGCACGCAGGCAGGTTATGGACGTGTAGACGGCCTTGCAGTCGGCGACGATGGGCGGGACTCCCGCGGGGCCGGGCGCTCGCAGTTGTGCGGCGATATCGTTTGCGGTGAGCGCGCTCACGTCGTCGGTCTGCTCCTGCAGGATTTGGAGCACGCGCAGGGTCCTTACGGCCGAGACCATGTTGGGGCGGATGACCGGAACATGGGACGTTCTATCAGCGGCTGCGGTGCGTTCCGTCGAACTCAGGTCCGCGGCATGTGTTTCATTTTCTGCTGAACTTCTCGCTCGCCTTGCGCCCACGGTTTCGACCTGGCTATCCATAGCGCTCCTCCTCGCATTCGGGTTTGCTGAACCTGTGGCGAGAAGCCTAAAAAAGCGTCCCAGGTCGTGACCCAAGGCGCTTGCAAACGGTCTGTTTTTGCAGGTAGACGGCGGTGCTAAAACCAAACC
>CAVDTO010000057.1:0-9449 GCA_963611895.1 bacterium | reverse complement strand
CAACTTCAACGTGCTGGTAGACGGCTACCCGCGTGTGATGGGCGTGCGCCAGATCCTGAACGAGTGGGTGGCCTGGCGCATGGATTCCACGCGCCGCCGCATCTCGTTCGAGCTCAAGAAGAAGAGCGACCGCCTGCACCTGCTCCACGGCCTCGAGGCGATCCTGCTCGACATCGACAAGGCCATCGCGATCATTCGCGGTACCAAGCTCGAAGTCGACGTCGTGCCCAACCTCATGGCGGGCTTCGGCATCGACGAGGTCCAGGCCGAGTTCGTGGCCGAGATCAAGCTGCGCAACATCAACGAGGAGTACATCCTCAACCGCACCAAGGACATCGCCAAGCTCGAGGGCGAGATCGCCGAGCTCAAGGCGACACTCGCGAGCGAGCAGAAGATCAAGGACGTCATCCGCGGCGAGCTTGCGGCGGTGAACAAGAAGCACGTGACCCCGCGCAAGACCGGCCTCGTCTCGCCGGCCGATGTGGTGGAGGTGAGCCTGGAGCCCGAGGTGGAAGAGTACCCCGTGACCATCATGGTCTCGGCGCACGGCTACCTCAAGAAGATGACCGACCGCGTGCTCTCGCGCGCGACGGCCCTCAAGTACAAGGACGGCGACGAGGCGTTCATCGAGTTCCCGTCGAGCAACACGCACGACCTGCTGGTCTTTACCGACCGCTGCCAGGTATACAAGTGCAAGGTGTCCCAGTTCGAGGACACCAAGGCCGCCCAGCTCGGCTCGTTCCTCGCCACCGACCTCGAGATGGAGGCCGACGAGAACGTGATCTGGGTCATCGATCCCGAGGACTACAAGGCCGACCTGCTGTTCGTGTTCGAGAACGGGCGCGTGGCGCGCGTGGCGCTCTCGGGTTACGCCACCAAGACCAACCGCAAGAAGCTCAAGAACGCCATCTACGGCGGCAGCAAGCTGCTCTTTGCGACGGTGCTCAAGGAGAACCGCGACGTGGCGCTCGCCACGAACGACCAGCGCCTGATGAACTTCAACACCGAGCTGCTCAAGACCAAGACCACCAACAGCACCCAGGGCGTGCAGGCGCTCACGGCCAAGAAGGGCCGCGCGGTGGTCGCGGTGGGCAAGGCCGAGGAGTTCCTGGGTCCCGACGCCTTTGCGGAGAAGTTCCGCGCGGTCAAGCTGCCCTCGTCGGGCGCGTCCCTCAAAGAAGAGGACATGAAGACCCTGTTCGACCTGGAAGGGTAAGGAAGCATAATGAGTGATGTGACGATTAGGCCCATTACCGCGGCCGAGGATGAGGCCATGGGTACCATCGCCCGCGAGAACCTCAAGGCTTTTGGACTGGACATCCCCGGTACGGCCTACTATGACCCGGAGCTCATGCACCTGAGCGCGTTCTACGATGCGGACCCCGCGCGGCGCACCTATTTTGTGGCCATCGACGGGGACGGCACCCTGCTCGGCGGAGGTGGCTTGGCGGAGTTCGAGCCGCTTGAGGGCACGGCTGAGCTTCAGAAGATCTATCTGTCCGATGCTGCCAAGGGGCATGGGCTGGGAACGCGCCTGGCGCTGGCTATCGAGGACCGTGCCCGCGAGCTGGGCTATAACCGCCTCTACCTCGAGACCCACTCCGCCCTCAAGGCGGCGATCCACCTCTATGAGAAGCTCGGCTACGAGCGGATCGAGCCGGAGTCCGCGAACCATTCGACGATGGACCATTTCTACATCAAGCAGCTCTAGACGCCTGAAGCCCAAAGACCGCGATTGACCTGGCATGTACTGCCAGGTCTTTTTTATGGCGCACGGGCGTCCGCGCATGCGGTCTGAGGACTTATGCCCATGTTGCCAGCGTGCGGTTTTGGAAGGCGGACGCCCGGCCCCGCGCGCTACAATCTTCTGGTTTGTGCATACAGGGAAGGAAGCTCATGGCAAGCCTCAAAGAACAGATCTCCTCGCGTCGCACGTTCGCGATCATCTCGCACCCCGACGCCGGCAAGACCACGCTCACCGAGAAGCTCCTGCTCTATACCGGCACCATCCAGGCCGCGGGCTCGGTCAAGGGCAAGAGCTCATCCAAGCACGCAAAGTCCGACTGGATGGACATCGAGAAGCAGCGCGGCATCTCCGTGACCTCCTCGGTCCTGCAGTTCACCTACGAGGGACACTGCGTGAACATCCTCGACACGCCCGGCCACCAGGACTTCTCGGAAGACACCTACCGTACGCTCATGGCCGCCGACGCCGCGGTGATGGTCATCGACGGCGCCAAGGGCGTCGAGGCCCAGACCAAGAAGCTCTTCAAGGTCTGCACGCTGCGCCATATTCCCATCTTCACCTTCGTGAACAAGCTCGACCACGAGGCGCGCGACCCCTTTGAGCTCATGGAAGAGATCGAGAACGTCCTCGGCATCAGCACCTACCCCATGAACTGGCCCATCGGGTCCGGTCGCAACTTCCGCGGCGTGTTCGACCGCCGCAGCCGCCGCGTGCTCGCCTTCGAGGGCGACGGCCACGCCAACGCCACCAAGAAGGTCGCCGAGATCGAGGCTGAGCTCGGCAGCGACCAACTCGAGGGGCTCATCGGCGAGGAGAACCACCGGAACCTGATGGACGACATCGAGCTGCTCGACGGCGCCGGCGACGAGCTCGACCTCGACGCCGTGGCCTCGGGCAAGCTCAGCCCCGCCTTCTTTGGCTCGGCGCTCACCAACTTCGGCGTGGAGCCCTTCCTCAAGGAGTTCCTGCGCCTCACCCCGCCGCCGCGCGCCTACACCGACACGTTCTCGGGCGAGCCCGTGGACCCCGCGCGCGACGACTTTAGCGGTTTCGTGTTCAAGATCCAGGCGAACATGGACAAGAACCACCGCGACCGCATCGCCTTCGTGCGCATCTGCTCGGGCAAGTTCGAGCGCGGCATGGACGCCTTCCACGTGCAGGGCAACAAGAAGCTCAAGCTCGCCACCGGCACCGCGATGATGGCCGACGACCGCGCCATCGTCGACGAGGCCTACGCGGGCGACATCGTGGGCCTGTTCGACCCGGGCATCTTCTCCATCGGCGACACCGTCTGCGCGGGCAAGCAGCGCGTGCAGTACCCGGCCATCCCCACGTTCGCGCCCGAGATGTTCGCGCGCATCACGCAGGTCGACACCCTCAAGCGCAAGCAGTTCGTGAAGGGCATGGAGGAGCTCGCGCAAGAGGGCGCCATCCAGATCTTCCGCGAGCTGGGCGCCGGCATGGAGTCGGTCATCGTGGGCGTGGTCGGCGTGCTGCAGTTCGAGGTGCTCGAGCAGCGCCTGCGCAGCGAGTACCACGTCGAGGTGCGCCGCCAGCAGCTGCCCTACACCGACATCCGCTGGATTCAGAACGACCCCGACACGATCGACATTCCCGGGCTCTCGCTCACGCGCGACACCGCCCGCGTGGAGGACATGCGCGGCGGCAAGCTGCTGCTCTTCACGAGCCCGTGGAACGTCAACTGGGCGATCGAGCACAACCCGGAGCTCGAGCTTTCGGAGTTCGGAAACGTCGCGTTCTAGCGGGGGCCGTGCTCGGCGGGTCTGCGGGCTTGGTGGTCTACCGGGCCGCTGACCTGCCGGCAAGTTGCCCTTTGATTTGCGGCATACCGGTTGGTTGGTCGTTTGGCCTACGGGCGGTGAGCCTTCCGCCCTGACGATTCGCTGTTCCGCCGACCCGCGGGCTTGCCGTCAAGCTGCTTGCTGCCCGCTCTGCTATCCGGCCATAAGGAGGCCCGCCATGAACATCACCGTCTACCTGGGCGCGAACCCCGGCAACGACCCCGCACTCGTCGAGTCCGTGCGCGAGCTCGGCTCCTGGATCGGCGCCTCGGACTACGGTCTCGTTTACGGCGGGTCCAAGTCGGGCCTCATGGGGGAGCTGGCCGTGGCGGCGCTCGGTGCGGGCGCCGAGGTCATCGGCGTGGAGCCGCAGTTCTTCATCGACGCGGCCGTGCAACTCGAGGGTCTCACACAGCTCATCGTGACGGATGACATCCCCGAGCGCCGCGCCAAGATGATCGAACTCGGCGACGCGTTCGTGGCGTTCCCGGGCGGAACCGGCACACTCGAGGAGATCGCCGAGGTCATGAGCAAGGCCGCGCTCGGCAGGCTCGCCGCCCCTTGCGTGCTCTACAACCTCAACGGGTTCTACGAGCCGCTTCGTTCTCAGCTCGACCTCATGCTGAGCATGGGCCTCACGACGCCGGAGCGCCTGAGCGGTATCCGCTTTGCCGCGACCCTCGATGAGGTCGCGGCGGCCGTGGAGCAGGGCGCGTAGCCTGCCCTCTAGGCCCAGCGGATGGGCTCGGCTCCACAGCTTGCGAGCAGCTCGTTCGTCTTGGAGAACGGGCGCGACCCCATGAATGCCGGCAGCTCGGCGGTGCCGCGGCGCGCGGAGAGCGGGGAGGGGTGCGTCGAGGCGAGGAAGAACTTGTTCGGCGCCTCGCGCTCGGTCTCGTTTGCCGCTTGCGCCGCCTTCTGACGCGCGCCCTCGACCATGTTGATGGCGTGCTTGCCCCAGGTGAGGAACACCACGGGCTGCGGCAGCTCGAGGCAGCGCTCGACCACGTGGCCCGTGAGCTCCTGCCAGCCGAGCTTGACGTGCGAGTTGGCGGCATGCGCGCGCACGGTGAGCGTGGTGTTGAGCAAAAGCACGCCCTGGCTCGCCCAGGCGCTCAGGTCGCCCGTGGCAGGTGATTCGCAGCCGAGGTCGCTCGCGAGCTCCTTGTAGATATTCCGCAGGCTCGGCGGCAGCTTCTGCCCCTCGGGCACCGAGAACGAGAGTCCCATGGCCTGCCCCTCCTCGTGGTAGGGGTCCTGCCCCAAGATGACCACGCGGACGTCTGCGGGCGCCGTGAGCTCGAGCGCGCGGAACACGCTGCCCTGCGGCGGGTAGATGGTCTCGGTCGCGCGCAGGGCTTCCACGGTAGAGCAAAGCTCGCTGACCCTGCTCGCAAGCTCGGGTGCTGCGCCCTCGAGCCAGGCGTTCACGTTGGGGGAGAGGTCCATGGTCGTTACCTTTCGGGCGCTGGCATGCTTCTTAGAGCGAGATCGCCTCGCGGTCGTTCGCGCGGGCCTTGGCACGGTAGGCCTTGGCCGGACGACACGCCAGGAGCGCCACGAGGATCGAGCAGGCCGTCACGCCGAGGCTGATGGGGTAGACCGCCATGATGGTGGCGAACGTGCGGCTCGTGGGGAACACGCAGGCCACCCAGAAGATGCGGATGCCGCAGATGAAGATCGTGGTGAGGGCCGCGGGCACGAACGAGATGCCGTAGCCGCGCAGGTAGCCCGACATGTTCTCGTAGCACATGCTGAAGGCGTAGGCCGGGAAGATCGAGCACACGCGGATGTAGCCGATGTCCACGATGTTTGGGTCGCTGTTGAAGAGGCTCAGGATGAACCGCCCGAAGAACACGATGCTCGAGATCATGATGGCGGCCACGATGCCGTCCTCGATCAGGCACACCTTGAGCGCCTGCACGCAGCGGTCGATCTTGCGCGCACCGAAGTTCTGCCCCACGAAGGTGGTGCAGGCCTGGCTAAAGGAGTTCAACAGGTTGTAGCACACGTACTCGAGGCTCATAGCGGCGCTCGATGCGGCCATGACCTCGGTGCCGAGGCTGTTGATGGCGGCCTGGATGATGATGTTCGCGGCGGCGAAGACGGCCGACTGCACGCCGGCGGGCAGGCCGATGCGGATGATGCTCTTGAGCGAGGCCGGGTCGCACTTGAGCTTGGAGGGCGTCACGCGCACGGCGGAGTCGGTGCGCAGGAGCGCCACGAAGAGGATGCTCGCGCTCACGGTGTAGGAGATGACCGTGGCCGCGGCGACGCCCACGACGCCCCAGCCGAGCACTGGCACGAAGAGAAGGTCGAGTGCGATGTTGAGCACGGTGGAGAACTCGAGCGCGCGCAGGGGCATGCGCGTGATGCCGACGCTGCGGAAGATCGCCGCCTCGAAGTTGTAGAGCAGGATCGAGGGCATGCCGAGCAAGAAGACGCGCAGGTAGAGCGCGGCGAGCGGGAGCGATTCGGCAGGCACGTTGAGGCCCGAGAGGATCGGCTCGGCGGCGACCTCGCCCAGGGCGATCACCGCGAGGCCCGCAAGGCTCATGAGGACCGCGGTGTGCACGGCGCGGCTCACGGAGTTCTGGTCGCCGCGGCCGATGGCGTTGGCGATCACGACGTTCGCGCCGAGCGAGATACCGATGAAGAGGTTGAGCACGAGGCTCGTGACGGGTGTGTTGGCGCCCACGGCCGCCATGAAGAGCGTGCCGTTCGCGCCCGAGAAGTTGCCGATGATGACGGTGGCGATGAGGTTGGAGAGCTGCTCCAAGATGCTCGTCGCCGCCACGGGGAAGGCGAAGAGGGGGATGGCCCGCCAGAGCGAGCCGGTGGTCATGTCGGTTTGCGTGCTTGCCTGTGCCATGGGTTCCTAACGTGATGTGCGTATGCGGTTTGCGGATTTTGCGTTCCCGATGATACTCCTCGGGCGGCGCAGGGGGCGGCGCATACGGAGATTTCCTCGCCTTTGTGACACAATGGACGGCGTTGTTTTTAAGCCCTCGTTCTGGAGGCGTCCATGCTCATCTGCCCGGTCTGCGGCGCATCGCTCAAAGCCGCCGATAACGGCCTCGTTTGCCCGGCGGGCCATAGGTTCGACCGCGCCCGCGAGGGGTACTTCAACCTGCTACGCTCCAACAAGAAGGGCGACTCGATGGGCGACCCCAAGGAGCAAGCCCGCAGCCGCCGCGACTTCTTGGACCGCGGCTACTACGCGCCGCTGCGCGATGCGCTGGTTGGGCTCGTGGCCGAGCGCGTGCGCGAGCGCGCTGAGGATGCGCGTGAAGTCACCGCGGCAGAGGCTTTGTCGGGCGATCGCTCGGAGCGGACGGCGGCTGACGGGCGCACTGGTGTTTTGGCGGGCGACCCCGGCGCCGAGACGGCTGGCGCGAACGCTGACCATGATGGGGGCGTAGCTCCGCTCGCTCTGCTCGACATCTGCTGCGGCGAGGGCTACTACACGAGCGCCATGGGTTCTGTGCCGGGCGTTGCCGCCTACGGGTTCGATCTCGGCAAGGAGATGGTGCGCCTTGCGGCCAAGCGCGGCGGGGCCACGTATTTTGTGGCGAACCTCAAGGCGATCCCGGTGCCCGCGGGCTCGGTGGACATCGCCACGCATCTCTTCGCGCCGTTCAACGAGCGCGAGTTCGCGCGCGTGCTCGCCCCCGAGGGCGTGCTCTACACGGTCGTGCCGGGCGCGCGGCATCTGTTCGGCCTCAAGGAAGTGCTCTACGAAACGCCCTATCTCAACGACGAGAAGCTGCCCGCGTGCGAGAGCCTGCAGCTCGTGGGCACGCGGCGGGTGGGCGCACGCATCGAGCTCGCCTGCCAAGACGACATCGAGGCCGTGTTCCGCATGACGCCGTACTACTTCCGCACGCCGCGCGCGGGCCGCGAGAAGCTTCGCGAACTCGATCGCCTTGAGACCGATATCGAGTTCATCATCGCCGAGTACCGTCACGCACGGTAGAGCGGAACGGGAGCCGGATGTTCGCTGCGAGTGGGCGCAACAAGGCGCGGCGTCATTGACGAGTGCGGGATTCGGCGCCGAGAGTCGGCTTTTGGCTTGCTGCGGGAGGTATTTGAGCTCTCTCCGCCCAGCCGGTGGCGTACGATTTTAGGACGATTTGATTGGCTGCGCGTGCAGCGCTTGAGTGAGGAGGACGGCATGGGCATACCCGAGGAGGCGGCCAAGGTCGCTGCGGCTGCGGGCCTTGAGCTCGTCGATACGCCGGAGGGGCTCACCCTTACCGACGGTACGCTCGAGCTGCGCGCCGACCTTGCGGGCATGCTGCCGCGCGTGCGCGCCGACCGTTTGGGCCGGGAGCTCCTGGTGCGCGCGGCCCGCGTGCGCGGCGTGAGCGGCCCCGTGGCGATCGATGCCACGGCCGGCTTTGGCGAGGATTCGTTCTTGCTCGCCGCCGCGGGCTTTACCTGCGAGCTCTTTGAGCGTGACCCTGTTATCGCGGCGCTTCTGGCCGATGCTCTTGACCGTGCCGCGCAAGATGAAAAGCTCGCCCCGATTGCGGCGCGCATGCATCTCAATTGCGGCGACAGCCTCACCGGCATGGCCGAACTCGCGGCCGCCGGCATGCGCCCGAGCGTGGTCTTTCTCGATCCGATGTTCCCCGGCCGCACCAAGAGCGCGGCGGTCAAAAAGAAGTTCCAGCTCCTGCACCACCTGGAGCGGCCGTGCAGCGACGAGCGCGCGCTCGTGGACGCGGCCCTTGCCTGCTCGCCCAAGAAGATCGTGATCAAGCGCCCGGTCAAGGGTCCGTTCCTGGCCGACGTCAAACCGAGCTACCAGCTCAAGGGCAAGGCCGTACGCTACGACGTCTTGGTGCCGCCGAGCGCGTAGATCGAGACGGCGAGGGGCGCGGGCGATGATGACCCTGCGTCGGTTTGCCGCACGGTCTCTGACGGTTCTCGAGCTTAGGTCGCTACTTCTTCGGGCCCTTGTGGGTGAGGTGCCAGCCGTTGCAGTAGGGGCAGCGGTAGATGTGCAGGTCGCGGGCGCCGTGGCGCTCGCAGTCGTGCTTGGCGAGTTTTGCCTCAGCCTCGGTGGGGTAGCGCTTCTTGCGCTCGCATGCCTTGTAGCGCAGGTGCTCCTCGCGCTGCTCGGCTGCGTGCTCGCGGCGGGCGTCCTCGCGCGCAAAGATGCCGGAGAGATCGTCGCCGAGCTCCATCTCGAACGCCTGCCTCTGCGCCGCGCGAGCGCTTCGCTTCTTGCTGCCCATGTCACCTCGCTATCGTTTTCGCTTGCCATGAAGTCTACGTCTTTGGGATGATTGCCACGACAGAGAAGCGGGGGAGAACATGAAGTACACCGTTGTGGCCGTGGGCAAGCTCAAGGAGAAGTTCTGGAAGGACGCCTGCGCCGAGTACGCCAAGCGCCTGGGTGCCTACGGCAAGGTCGAGCTGCGCGAGGTGGCCGACATCGACCCGGCCAAGGCGGGCGGCGTGGAGGCGAGCCGTCGGCGCGAGGGCGAGGCCATCCTTGCCGCCGTGCCGCAGCGCAGCCACATGATTCTGCTGGCCATCGACGGTAAGCAGCGTTCGAGCGAGGACTTCTCCACCCATCTGGACGAGCTGGCCCTGCGCGGCAAGAGCGACCTCTCCTTTGTGATCGGAGGCTCGGACGGCGTGAGCGCCGAGGTGCGCGCCCGCGCGGACGAGACGTTCTCGTTCGGGCCCATCACCCTGCCGCACAACCTCGCCCGCGTGGTGCTGCTCGAGCAAATCTACCGAGCCTGCAAGATCAGCCGAGGCGAGCCTTATCACAAGTAGCGTTCGGGCCGGTTATCCGGCTTGCTCGCCTGCGCGTGGTCGACCTGGCGCCCGAGAGGGGATACCTCTCAAAAACGTCCTCGGCTAAACGAGGGGCACCTCTGCCT
>CAVDTO010000056.1:0-9537 GCA_963611895.1 bacterium | reverse complement strand
TTCCGAGTGTTTCGCTCGGGCGCCTATGAGACCCGAGCTGTTTGAGCCGCGCGCGAAGCGGCACGCCCATCCAGCCCTCGCCTCTCCCGCCCCGTTCCGCGGCCTTGCCGGCTCTCGCGAATCGGGTCTAGACTGAACCGGGAACATTCGGCAAAACGAGATAGAGGTGCAGATGGACTTCGTGAGCGTGGCGTTGGTGATGGTCAAGGTGTCGCTTCCCATCCTGCTCGGGTGGGGCATCGCGAAGGTCGGCTTCATGAAGCCCGATTTTGAGAGCGAGCTTTCGCGCCTGCTTCTGCAGGTGGCCATGCCGTGCCTCACGCTCTCGTCCGCGCTGGGCGACGTCACACTGCCGAGCGTCACGGAGACGCTCCTGCTCATGCTCATCGCCGCGCTGCTCTACGTGGTGGCGATCGTCGTCGCCTTCGTGCTCGTGGGAGCCCTGCGCGTGCCGCGCGACGCCCAGGGCGTCTACCGGTTCGTGGTGATCTTCGGCAACGCCGGCTTCATCGGGTTCCCGGTGATCGAGTCGATCCTCGGCAAGCAGGCGCTCTTCTACGCCGCCGTGGGACTCATCCCCGCCAACCTCGCGATGTTCACCGTCGGCGTGATGCTCTTCACGGGAACCGAGGGCAGCGCCCGCGCCCTCAAGCGCAACCTGCTGAGCTGCATCAAGTCGCCCACGCTCATCGCGAGTTTTGCCGTGCTCGTCATCGCGCTCACCGGGCTGAACGACTGGGGCGTGCTTGGCGACTCCATCTCCATCGTGGGCAACATGAACACGCCGTGCGCGCTGCTGCTCGTGGGCTCGTCCATCGCCAAGTACGACCCGCGCTCGATGCTCATGAACTGGCGCGCCTACGTGGCCGGCGCCGGGCGCCTCGTGCTCGTTCCGGTCGCGGGGCTCGCGGCCGTGCGCCTGCTCATGCCCGGCGCGGATCCGCTGTTCATAACCACGCTCGTGCTCGAGATGGCCATGCCCGTGGGCAGCCTCGGCACGCTCTACTGCATCCGCTACAACAAGGACGCGCTCCCCATGATGCAGGGGACGTTCCTCTCCATCGTGTTCTCGGTGCTCACGATCCCGCTCATCACGGTGCTCTGCACCATGTGATTGGGGTGGTGGGCGCAACATCATCCCCGCGCGCACTCTAGTATGCTAAAGTATGCGAAGCTGACCGGCCCTAGGGTCGGTCGATTTGTCTAACCAGCATGAACGTGCGAGAACGAGAGGGGAGCACCTGAGATGACGGCCACACCGTGGGGATTTCGGGACATCCTGCCCGAGGAGGCTCAAGCGCGCGAGGAGATCGCGCTGACGGTGAAGGGCTGCCTGAGGGAGCACCATTACCTGCCCGTGGAGACGCCGCTCTTGGAGGACAAGGCCTCGCTCGACGAGGGCGGGCGCGTTGCCGACACGCCGTTCAAGCTCTTTGACGACGACGGGCGCCTGCTCGTGGTGCGTCCTGACAACACGCTGCCCATCGTGCGCCTGGTGTCGAGTCGCATGAAGGGCTCTGACCTGCCGCTGCGCCTGCGCTACGAGGCGCCGGTGGTGCGCGAGCAGCAGCGCGGGGCCGGTGGGTCGCGCCAGTTCACCCAGCTCGGCTTTGAGCTGATCGGCGAGGGCGGCACCGCGGCCGACGTGGAAGTCGTCTCGCTGGCGGTGGAGGCCGCCCGCGCGCTCGAGCTGCCGGACCTCAAGATCGTGTGCGGCAGCGTGCGGCCGTTCAAGGAGCTGCTCGAGCGCTGCGGCGATCGCGCGCTCGCGGCCGACGCGCTCGCGTTCGTGCACGCCAACGACTTCGTGGGGCTCGACGCCCGCGTGAGCGCGAGCGCGGAGGGCACGGAGGTCAAGCGCGCCGTCTGCGAGCTCCCGCGCCTTGCGGGCGGCCCCGAGGTGCTCGACCGCGCCGACGCGCTGCTCGCCTCCGCGGGCGTTGCGGCCTCGGCCACCGACGAGCTGCGCTCGCTCCTCGCCGGCCTGGGCGAGGACTGCGCCGGGTTCGTCTCGTTCGACTTCTCGATCATGAACTCGTTCGACTACTACACGGGCCTCGTGTTCAAGGCCTACGCCGGCAACCTGCCCGACCCGGTGGGTTCGGGCGGCCGCTACGATTCGATCTTCAACGGCGTGTTCGGCGCGGACGGCACGTGCCCCGCGGCCGGATTCGCCTTCTCGCTCGAGCGGCTCGAGGCGGCCCGCACCGCGCTCGAGGGCGCGGCCGACGGCGACCATGCCGTGGGCGCGAGCGCCGAGGGGCCGCTGCGCATCGCGGTGCCCAAGGGCTCGCTCAAGGCCGACACCCTCGCGGTGCTCGAGGCGGCCGGCATCGACGCCTCCGAGCTGCGCGACCCGGGCAGGCACCTGATCGTGCGCGGGCGCGACATGCTCGCGGGCGCTGGGAACATCGGCGAGATCGAGTTCATCATCGTGCGCCCGAGCGACGCCCCGGCCTTCGTGGGCTGCGGCGGCGCCGACTGCGGCATCTGCGGGCGCGATTCGCTCATCGAGGCCGACCTCAACCTGCTGCAGCTCGTTGACCTCGGTTACGGCGCCTGCACGTTCATCGAGGCGGAGCCGGCCTGGCGCGCGGGCGAGGCCGAGCGCAACTACGCTCGGCGCGGCAGCCTGCGCGTGGCCACCAAGTACCCGCGCATCGCGAGCGCCTGGTACGCGAGCCGCGGCGTGAACGCCGACATCGTCTCGCTGCACGGCAACATCGAGCTCGGGCCCATCGTGGGCATGACCGACCGCATCGTCGACATCACGGCCACGGGCGCCACCCTGCGCGACAACGACCTCGTCGTCACCGGCGAGATCATGGAGTGCACGGCGCGGTTCTTCGTGAACCCGGGCGCCGCCCGCCTGAACGCGCGCGTGCGCACGCTGGCCGACCGCCTTGCCGCTGCCGCCGCCGAGCTCGACTTTGAGCCCGTGGCCGGCTCGTCGCAGTAGCGTCGGCGCCGCCGGGCCTCACGAACGAGAACGAGCAAAAAATCGCAACGACTGCTTATATGACCGCCTATATAGACGAATAGGGGAGCGCAACTATGAAGACCATCGAACTCGCCCCGGGCGAGCTGCTCAAAGTCGACCAACTCAACCGCAAGGGCGTGCTGCCCGATCAGATTGTGGCGAGCGCCAAGGACATCGTGGCCGACGTCCGCGCCCGCGGCGACGAGGCCGTGCGCGAGTACTGCGCGCGCTTTGACGGCGTGGAGCTCGAAAGCTTCCGCCTGCCGCAGGAGCAGATCGACGCCGCGCTCGAGAACCTCGACCCGGCCTTCGTGGCGGCGCTCGAGAAGGCTGCCAAGCAGATCCGCGACTTCCACCAGCGCGAGGTCGAGCAGAGCTGGTTCACCACCCGCGCCGACGGCACGATGCTCGGCGTCAAGGTGACGCCGCTCGCCGCGGCCGGCATCTACGTGCCGGGCGGCCGCGCGCAGTACCCCTCGACCGTGCTCATGAACGCCATTCCCGCCAAGGTCGCGGGTGTGGAGCGCGTGGTCATGGTGACCCCGCCGCAAAAGGACGGGCTCATCAGCCCCTATACGCTCGCCGCGGCCAAGCTCGGCGGCGTGGACGAGATCTACATGGTGGGCGGCGCCCAGGCCGTGGCCGCGCTCGCCTACGGCACCGGGACCATCCCCAAGGTCGACAAGATCACCGGCCCGGGCAACGCCTTCGTGGCGGCGGCCAAGCAGATCGTCTCGGGCGATATCGGCATCGACATGATCGCCGGCCCCTCCGAGGTCTGCGTGTTGGCCGATGCCACGGCGAACCCCATGGTGGTTGCCGCCGACCTCATGGCGCAAGCCGAGCACGACCCGCTCGCCGCCTGCTACCTGGTGACCTGCGACGCCGCGTTCGCGGCCGAGGTGGAGGCGGGCGTGGAGACGCTCGTCGCCCAGTCGCCGCGCGAGGAGATCACGCGCACCTCGCTCGATAACGAGGGCACGATCGTGATCGCGGCCAGCATGGAGGCCGCCGTGGAGGCCGTGAACACCGTGGCGCCCGAGCACCTTGAGCTGCACTGCGCCGACGCCATGGGCCTCTTGGGTTCTATTCGCAACGCGGGCGCCATCTTCGTGGGCGCCTGGAGCTCCGAGCCCCTGGGCGACTACGTTGCCGGCCCCAACCACACGCTCCCCACGGGCGGCACGGCGCTCTTCTCCAACCCGCTTTCGGTTGAGGAATTCGTCAAGCGCTCGAGCGTGATCTGCTACACGCCCGCCGGCCTGCTCGCCGACGCCCCCGCCACCCAGCGCCTGGCCGAGGCCGAGGGCCTCTGGTCGCACGCGCTCTCGGCGGCGCTGCGCCGTCGGGTGCTCGAGCAGGGCGAGGACGCGGTGACGCGCGAGGCGCTCGCCGAGGCCGACCTCACCAAGGTGGCCTGGCCGGGTGACGAGGCCGCGACTGTGGCCGAGGGCCTCATGCTTGCCGACGTCGATGCCGCGGCGCGCGCCGCAAAGGGGGAGTAGCCATGGCCGAGCTTTCTGATCGCATGAAGAAGCTCGTGCAGCCGTACCTGGCGGGTATCGAGCCCTACGACCCCAATTTCACGCCCACGCGCATCAACCTCTCGGCGAACGAGAACACCTACCCGCTGCCCGCGGGCGTGCGCGAGGCGGTCGACGCCGCGCTCGCCGAAACGCCGCTCAACCGCTACCCCGACCCCATGTCGAACGACCTGCGCGACGAGCTCGCCGCCTGGCACGGTGTGGGCCGCAACATGATCTGCGTGGGCAACGGCGGCGACGAGCTGCTCTACAACTACCTGCTCGCGTTCGGCGGCGAGGGGCGCACGCTCCTCAACTGCCCGCCGTGCTTCAGCGAGTACGCCTTCTTCGCTTCGCTCGCCAAGACCGCGGTGCGCGATGTGTGGCGCGACCCCGCGACGTTCGCGCTCGACGAGCAGGCCGTGCTCGCCGCGGCCCCCGAGTGCCAGCTCGCGATCGTGACCTCGCCCAACAACCCCACGGGCGACCTCGCCCGCGCCTCGTTCGTGGAGGCGCTCTGCGACGCCTGCCCCGGCATGGTGATGGTCGACGAGGCCTACGTGGAGTTTGCTGACGACGCGTTCGGGTCCAAGACCACCGTGCAGGGACTTATTGCCAAGCACCCCAACCTCGTGGTTCTGCACACGCTCTCCAAGGCGTTCGGCGCCGCCGGCACGCGCCTGGGCTACGTGATCGCGGCGCCCGAAGTCATCGACGTGTTCGCGGCGATCCGGCAGATCTACTCCGTGAACGTGCTCACCCAGGCCGCGGCCCTCGCGGCCGTGCGCGCGCGCGATGCCTACGCGCCGGTGGTCGCAAAGGTTGCGAGCGAGCGCGCCCGCGTGTACCAGGCGCTACGCAAGCTTGCCGCCAGTGGCCTGTCCGTGGTGGTGTGGCCGAGCGCGGGCAACTTCTTGCTCGTGCGTGTTACGAATGCGAGCCGCGTGCGCGAGCGCCTGCGCGACGAGTACTCTATTCTCGTGCGCGATTTTTCGTACGCGCCCGGGCTTGCCGACTGCCTGCGCATCACCGTGGGCACGCCCGAAGAAAACGACGCCGTGCTCGCGGCGCTCGCCGCCCTCGTCAAGGAGGAGATGTAGATGGCCCGCACTGCCGAGGTGACCCGCAAGACCGGGGAGACCGACATCACCGTCAAGCTCGATCTCGACGGCACCGGTGCCTGCGACATCGCGACCGGCGTTCCGTTCTTCGACCACATGCTCAATGCCTTTGGGCGCCACGGGCTGTTCGACCTCACCGTGCACGCGGTGGGCGATGTTGAGGTCGACGCGCACCATACCGTGGAAGACACGGGCATCGTGCTGGGCGAGGCGTTTTGCCAGGCGCTCGGCAACAAGGCGGGCATCGCGCGTTTTGGCACCGAGCACGTTCCCATGGACGAGACGCTCGTGATGGCGTCGGTCGATATCTCGGGGCGCGGCCAGGCCTACTGTGACCTGCCCGTTCCGACCGAGCGCGTGGGCGCGTTCGATACCGAGCTCGCCGTCGAGTTCTTCTACGCCTTCGCGCGCGACGCCAAGCTCACGCTGCACGTGCGCGAGCTCGCGGGCGAGAACTCGCACCACATCATCGAGGCCGCCTTCAAGGCCGTGGGCCGCTCCATGCGCCATGCCTGCGAGCTCGACCCGCGCGTGAAGGGCATCCCCTCCACCAAGGGCTCGCTCTAGCCGTAAGCCGGCGGGACTGCCGCCGGGAGGCCTGCCGCCCGCGTGCGGAGAGCCTCGAACGTGTAACCGAAAGGAGCTCGCATGTCTGCTCCCAAGATCGTGGTCGTTGACTACCACAAGGGAAATCTCTCGAGCGTCGTGCGCGGCCTTGCGCGCGCCGGCGCATGTGCCGAGGCCTCGGACGACCCGGCCGTAATCCGCGCGGCGGACGGGCTGGTCATTCCCGGCGTCGGCTCGTTCTATGACGCCATCACGTTTATGAGAGAGAGCGGACAAGACGCCGCCATCCTCGACGCCGTGGCCGCGGGCGCGCCGCTTTTGGGCATCTGCCTGGGGCTTCAGCTGCTCTTCGACCGCGGTGACGAGGGCGTGCCGGCAGATGCTCCGGCCTCTCCCGCGGCCGGCGCCTATGGAGCGGAGCTTGCGCCCGGCGCGGTGTTCGAGGACGCCGGCAGGCGCTGGGTGCGCGGCCTCGGGCTCTTGCACGGCTCGTGCACGAAGCTCGAGTCGAGCCGCCTCAAGGTGCCGCACGTGGGCTGGGACCAGGTGCACCTTACCGAGGCCGGCCAGTCCGACCTGCTGCTCGTAGGCTTTGCCGAGGGCGCCAACGTGTACTTCACGCACTCGTTTGCCGTGGACGACGACTCGCTCGCCGAGAACGCCCTCGGCCGCACGCATTACGTGCGGAGCTTCCCGTGCGTGGCGCGCGCGGGCAACGTGTACGGGTGCCAGTTCCACCCCGAGAAGTCCTCGGCGAGCGGCGCGCGCATCCTCAAGAACTTCGTCTGCATCGTCGAGGGCGCCGCGTCCAAGGCGTCCGCCAAGGAGGTGCGCGCATGATCCTCTTTCCCGCTATCGACCTGATCGCCGGCAAGGTGGTGCGCCTTGAGCGCGGCGACCGCAGCCGCATGAAGGTCTATTCCGACGACCCGGTGGCCGTGGCGCGCGAGTTCGCCGCACAGGGCGCCACCTGGCTGCACGTGGTCGATCTTTCGGCCGCGTTCGAGGAAGACGACGACGCCCGCGCTGCCAACACGGCGGCCATCCGCGCGATCTGCAAGGTCGACGGTCTCTCGATCGACGTGGGCGGCGGCGTGCGCTCCCTTGCGCGTATCGACGAGCTTGCCGCGGCAGGCGCCAGACGCATCGCGCTCGGCACCGTGCTCGTGACCGAGCCGGGTTTTGCCGAGGTCGCGGCGCGCGGCTTTGGCAGCCTGCTCACGGCCGACGTTGCGGCGCGCAACGGGCAGGTCAAGGTCAACGGTTGGCGCGACGAGGTCGACCTTGCGCTCGACGACGTGGTGGGCCAGCTTGCCGAGCAGGGTTTTAGGCACCTGGTCTACACCGACATCGCGCGCGACGGCATGCAGACAGGCATCGACGTGGACGCCTACCGCCACGTGGCGGAGGTCGCCGGGTTCCCGGTGGTGGCCTCGGGCGGCATCTCCACACTCGACGACATTCGTGCGCTCGCCGCCGCGGGCCCTGGCGTGATCGAGGGCGCCATCACGGGGCGCGCGCTCTACGAGGGCAACTTTACGCTGGCGGAGGCCCTGGCGGCCGCCGCGGGAGAGGAGGCCGCATGCTAACCAAGCGCGTGATCCCCTGCATGGACGTCAAGGACGGCCGCGTGGTCAAGGGCGTGAACTTCGTGAGCCTGCGCGACGCGGGCGACCCGGTGGAGCTCGCCGCGGCATACGACCGCGAGGGCGCCGACGAGGTGATTTTCCTCGACATCACGGCTACGAGCGACAAGCGCGCCACCACCATCGACATGGCGGCGCACGCGGCCGAGGAGGTCTCGATCCCCTATACCGTGGGCGGCGGCTTCCGCGACCTGGCCGGCATGCGCCAGATGGTGGCGGCGGGCGCCGACAAGGTCTCGCTCAACTCGGCGGCGGTCAAGGACCCCTCGCTCATCACGCAGGCTGCGGCCGCGTTCGGCAGCCAGGCGGTCATTTGCGCCATCGACGCCAAGCGCGTGGGCAAGCCCGGCGAGCCGGGTGCCGACAAGTGGGAGGTCTACACGGCGGGTGGCCGCAACGCCACCGGTATTGACGCGGTTGAGTGGGCCGAGGAGGCGGCGCGCCGCGGTGCGGGCGAGATCCTGCTCACGAGCATGGACCGCGACGGCACCAAGGCAGGCTTTGACCTGGCTCTCACCCGTGCGGTGGCGCGCGCCGTGCCCATTCCCGTGATCGCGAGCGGCGGTGTGGGCACGCTCGAGCATTTTGCCGAGGGCATCATCGAGGGCGAGGCCGACGCGGTACTCGCCGCCAGCGTGTTCCACTTCGGCACCTACAGCGTGAGGCAAGTGAAGGAGTACATGGCGTCGCAGGGTATTCCTGTTCGCTTGGATTTCTAGGCTGCGGCTTTCCCAGCTACCCGACCTTCGGGCTCCAACCCTCCTCGCGTACCTTAGTACGCTTCGTCGGGCTTGTCGCTCCGAATCTCGGGCACCTGGAAAACCCTCCTTCAACTGGTTGAGTTTGGTTTTCTGCAATGCTTGGACTTGTGTTTAGCCGGGCGCCTTGCTCGGCTGTTTGAAAGGATTCGATATGGAGCAGGTTCTATCTGCCTCTGATCTAAAGTACGACGCGGCGGGGCTTATTCCTTGCGTGGTGCAGCAGTACGACACCGGCGAGGTGCTCATGGTCGCTTGGATGAACGAGGAGTCCGTGGAACTCACGCTCGAGCGCGGCACTACGTGGTTTTGGAGCCGCAGTCGCCAGGAGCTCTGGAACAAGGGTGCCACGAGCGGCAACATGCAGGAGGTCAAGGAGTTCTGGGCCGACTGCGACAACGACACGCTGCTCGTCAAGGTCGATAGCCCGGGGCCTGCGTGCCATACGGGTAGCCGTACTTGCTTTTTCAAGCGCGTGGGCGAGCAGGGGAGCGAGCCCTTGCAGCGTGAGCTGGTGCCTGCGGGCGGCAACTTGTGGTTCGGCCCGCCGGTCGTCATTACCTAAGCTCGATTCACGCGCTAACGCATCGATCAAGCGGCCTTGCCGCAAGAAGGAGACCAATCATGGGTGTACGCACCGCAAACGTAGAAGACGGCAACATCGGCGAGACCCTTACGAGCCTTGCCGCCACGATCCACGGGCGTCGCGACGCCTCGCCGGAGAAGAGCTACACGGCGCGCCTGCTCACCGATGTGGAGGACGAGCTGCTCAAGAAGATCGCCGAGGAGGCGAGCGAGGTCATCATGGCCGCCAAGGACGACGACCACGACCATCTTCGCTACGAGGCGGGCGACCTGGTGTACCACCTGCTCGTGGTGCTCGAGCGCTACGGCGTGACGCTCGACGAGCTTGCCGGCGAGCTCAACGCGAGGATGAAGTAG
>CAVDTO010000055.1:0-9549 GCA_963611895.1 bacterium | reverse complement strand
GCCTTGGCGGCCTCGGCCTCCTTGGCAAGCTGCTTCTTGGACTTCTTGACGGTCGTGTCGACCTTCTCGCCCTCGTTGGCGGCCTTGACGAGCGCGGCCACGGCGTCGGTGAGCTGAGCGCCCTTGGACTGCCAGTCGGCGATCTTCTCGAGGTCGAGGTTGATGGTCTTGGGGGCGGTCATCGGGTTGTAGCGACCAACCTCCTCGATGATGCGACCGTCGCGGGGGCAACGGCTATCGGCAACGACGACACGGTAGTACGGACGCTTCTTAGCGCCGTGACGGGCAAGGCGGATCTTGACTGCCAAAGGAAACTCCTCCAACCAGGCAGCATTGCTGCTGCGCTTACAAACAAACGATTTGCTACTATACGCCAACGGCTCGAGCGGTGAAGCATTTGAGACCAACTTCTTGAGAGATGCCGCAGGCAAATCCATATAGTAACCACGCAATCCGCGCCTGCCAAGCCCTTCATAAGTAGAACACTGCCCATAGCCTATACTGTGGCCATGGAACTTACCGAACATACATACGGTTTTGACGAGCCGCCCGAGGAGCTCTTCGAGCAGTGGACGGGGCCCGCGATCGGGCTTTTGGACCTCGACGCGTTCTTTGCGAGCGTGGAGATGCTCGACCATCCCGAGTGGCGCGGAAAGCCCGTGATCGTTGGCGGCGACCCCGAGCACCGGGGCGTCGTGTCCACGGCCTCCTACGAGGCGCGCAAATACGGGGTGCACTCGGCGATGTCGTCGGCGCAGGCACTGCGCCTCTGCCCCGACGCCATCTGGACGCACGGGAACTTTCCCCGCTACCGCGAGATGAGCGCGTCCGTCATGGCCTGCCTCGAGCGCGAGAGCCCCTTTGTGGAGCAGGTCTCGATCGACGAGGCGTTCTTCGACATCACGCCGGGCAGATTCGGCGAGGAGAATCCCGTGGAGGTCGTCCGGCGCGTGAGCAGGAGCGTCGCCGAGCTGGGGGTCACGTGCTCCATCGGCCTCGGCTCGAGCAAGAGCGTGGCCAAGATCGCGAGCGAGCAGAACAAGCCGCGCGGAACGACCGTTGTTCTTCCCGGCTGCGAGCGGGCGTTTCTCGCTCCCCTCCCCGTGCGCGCCATGTCGGGCATCGGGGGTGCGGCGGAGGCCAGGCTCGCACAGGCGGGCATCCGCACGCTCGGGCAGCTGGCCGAGGCCGAGCCGGAGATCCTCGAGGCGGTGTTCGGCGCGGCGGGTGAATCCATGCGCGCGCGTGCCCTCGGCTGCCCCGATTCCGACGTACGGGCTCGCGCTGACGCGGCGCCCGTCAAATCGGTGAGCAACGAGCGGACCTTCCCGCACGACCTCACCGACCGCGCGGACGTGGACGCGGCGCTCGCCCTGCTCGGCGAGAACGTGGGGCGCCGTCTGCGCAAGAAGGGGCTCGCGGGCACGACCGTCACCGTCAAGCTCAAGTTCTCTTACGGCTCGGGCAGGACTATCCAGCGCAAGCTCGCGCACCCCACCGACGACGAGAACATCTTCGTAGCGGAAGGTGCGCGGCTCATCGACTCCATCTGGGCGGACGGCATGCACGTGAGGCTCCTCGGCATCGGGATGAGCGATTTCGACCATGCGGGCGGCGTCCAGACCGACCTCTTCCGCGATATCGACGAGCGCGGTGCCGAGGTAAGCGAGCGCCGCAAGCTCTCCGTTGCCGTGGACAAAATAAGGGAGAAGTACGGCGACTCCTCCCTTGCGTTCGGCCGGGCCGCGCGCTTCGAAGACCGGTCTTCTTAGTGCAGCTGGGCCCGTATGTTGTAAGTACGTGAACTGTGCGTCTAGTCGAGGTTGAGTTCGACTTCCGGAGCGTCGCCCCAAAGCTTTTCGAGGCGGTAGAACTCGCGCGCCTCGGGCGTGAAGACATGCACGACGATCGAGCCGTAGTCCATGAGGATCCAGGACTTCTCGTCGCGGCCCTCGATGGCGATGGGGTGCTCGTTGTAAGCTGCAGCGACCTTCTCCTCGATCTCGTCGACGATGGCGTCGACGAGGCGGTTGTTGGAGCCGGTGGCGAGCACGAAGTAGTCGCACACGTCGGAAAGCTCGGTGAGATCGAGGACCGTGACGTCCTCGGCCTTCTTTGCGTCGGCCGCATAGGCGGCGCAGGTTGCGACGTCGCGCGCCGCGACGCCCGTCGTGGAGGCGGTAGCGGCCGTGCGGTCGGGGTTGTTGGCCGTGAAGCCCGCGTTGAGCTCGGCGGCGTTGGTGATGTCGCTCATAGTGTGAACCTACCTTGATTCGGAAACGTACGAGTTGTAGATCTCGACGGCGGTCGGATAGAGATAGCGGCCCGTCTCGAGCACGTAGACGAGACCCTGCGAGAAGCAGGTGAAGAAGAGCTCCTTGAGGCTTACCTCGCCCACGATGGCGCGGAGCTTCTCGGCATAGCTGCCGTGGCGACCGGGCTCGATCGCGTCGGCCACGAAAACGACCATGTCGAGGTCGCTCATATCGCAGGCGCCGACCGTGTGGCGCGCGACGGCCTGGAACACGGGCTTGCTGAACTCGGGGAAGATCTCGGGCAGCTCGACAGCCGCGACGGGCCCGTGCAGAAGCCCCGCGGCCTTGGCGGGCGAGCCGTCGATCTCGATCCCGTAGTGCAGCGCGCGGGCGACGAGCTCCGAGTCGTCGAGCACCTTGTCCCAGTCGTGCACGAGGCCTGCGCACGCTGCGTCGAACTCGTCGACGCCGTAGGTGCGCGCAAGCTCGAGCGAGGTCGCGGCGACCCCGAGCGAATGCTGGTAGCGCTTCCGCTTGTCCTTCATGCGCACACTCAAAAGGTCGCGCGCACGCGCGAGGATCTCGCGGGCCTCGCCCTCAAAGGCGTCTTCGATCTCGCTCACTGCTCCCCTTCCCTCGCCTGATTATCCGGCTCGTCAGTATACAGCGCGTTCTTGCGGATGAACCCGAGAACGGACTCGCTCGTGAGATACCGGATGCTCTTGCCCGCGCGCACGCGCTCGCGGATGTTCGTGGAGCTGATGGAGAGCGCGGGGATCTGGATATAGCGCACGTCGAACTCGATTCCCGAGCTCTCGATGCGCGCCTTGGCGCGTGCGATATCGTAGCCCGGGCGCGTGGCGGCGATGAGCGTGGCCAGGCGCGCGATGTCGTCGGCGTCGTGCCAGGTGACGATGTCGAGAATGGCGTCGGCGCCGGTGATGAAGTGGAGCTTGACGTTCTCGGGATAGTGCTCGCGCAGGCATCGGAGCGTGTCGACCGTGTAGGTGGTGCCCTCGCGGTCGATCTCGAGGCGGCTCGCGATGAACGAGGGGTTCGCCGCCGTGGCGAGCACGGTCATGGCGTAGCGGTCCTCGGCATCGCTCACCGAGCGGTCGAGCTTGAAAGCCGGCGCGCCCGCCGTCATAAAGAGCACGATGTCGAGGTCGAGCGCCTCGCGGGCCTGCTCGGCCGTGACGAGGTGGCCGTAGTGGATCGGGTCGAAGGTGCCGCCCATGATGCCGAGGCGGTACTCGCGGGTGGAATCGGCCCCGAGCTCCGGCAGCTTTTGCGCGAGCGTCCTACTCGGCATCGGTGGCCTCGTCGGCATCGGGAGCATCGACGGACTCGGCGTCGGCTGCCGCGCGGTCCTCCTCGGTGAAGGTCTCGTCATCGTCGATGTCCTCGGCGCCCTGGAACTCGAAGGCGTAGCCGCAGATGCGGACCTCGTCGCCCATGCGCGCGCCGGCCTTCTCGAGCGCCTCGTCGACGCCCAGACGGGCGAACTTGTGCTGGAGATAGATGACGGCTTCCTCGTTGTCCCAGTCGGTCTGCACGACCATGCGCTCGATGCCCTTGCCGACGACGCGGAAGGCGCGCTCCTCCTCGGGTACGACCTCGAAGCGCTGCTCGCGCGCGCGGCGCTGGCGCTCCCAGCGCTCGAGGTCGATGACCTCGTCGGTCGCAGGGGTCTCGGCGAGCTCGGCACGGAGCTTGGAGACCTGCTCGCCGCAGGCCATCATGAGGGTCTTGAGTCCGGCGCCGGTGACCGCCGAGACGGCAAAGAACATGTGGCCGTCGGCGAGGGCGAGCTCCTTGAGCGCCTGCACGCGCTCGGTCATGCCCGAGACGTCGCACTTGTTGGCCACGACGATCTGCGGGCGGTCGGCGAGCTCTGAGGCATAGCGGCGGAGCTCCTCGTTGATGACGCGGTAGTCCTCGAGCGGGTCGCGGTCCTCGAACCCGCCCGTGATGTCGATGACGTGCATGATGAGCGCCGTGCGCTCGATGTGGCGGAGGAACTGGTGCCCCAGGCCCTTGCCCTCGCTTGCGCCCTCGATGAGGCCCGGGACGTCGGCGACGACGTAGGAGTACTCGCCCGCGCGCACCATGCCGAGGTTGGGCACGAGCGTGGTGAACGGGTAGTCGGCGATCTTGGGGCGGGCGGCCGACATGCGTGCGATGAGCGACGACTTGCCCACGGAGGGCAGGCCCACGAGGGCCGCGTCGGCCATGAGCTTCATCTCGAGCTCGATCCAATGCTCCTCGGCGGGTTCTCCGAGCTGGGCGAAGGCCGGTGCGCGGCGAACGGAGGTCACGAAGTGCGTGTTGCCGAGCCCGCCCTTGCCGCCGGGGGCCACGACCACGCGCTCGCCGTCGTGCGTGAGGTCGGCGAGGTCGAAGAGCGGCTCCTGGGTCTCGGGGTCGAGCTCGCGCACGAGCGTGCCCATGGGGACCTTGAGCACGAGGTCCTCGCCGTTCTTGCCGTCGCGGCGCGAGCCCTGGCCGTGCGTGCCGCGCTCGGCGCGGAAGTGGTGCTTGAAGCGATAGTCGATGAGCGAGGAGAGCTGCGCGTCGGCCTGGATGATGACGCTGCCGCCGTTGCCGCCGTCGCCGCCGTCGGGGCCGCCCTTGGGCACGTAGGCCTCGCGCCTGAACGACATGCAGCCCGCGCCGCCGTCGCCGCCGCAGACGTTGATGCGGCTCATATCTGTGAACTGTGACATCGCTACTCCTCGAAAAAAAGACCCCGAGCGCGAACACGCCCGGAGTCTCTGCAAATGCTCAGTATGAAGGGTTGACTACGCGTTCGCGAAGGGGCGGACGTTGACCTTGTGCTTAGCGCCGTTGGTGAACTCCACGGTGCCGTCAACGAGAGCAAACAGCGTATCGTCCTTGCCGCGACCGACGTTGACGCCCGGGTGGATGTGCGTGCCGCGCTGACGGACGAGAATGGTGCCCGTGGTCACGGCCTCGCCACCGAAACGCTTGGTGCCGAGACGCTGGCCGCGGGAGTCGCGACCATTACGGGAGGAGCCGAGTCCTTTTTTGTGTGCCATTTGGAATACCTACTCTTTCGTTTTGAGTTCGACTACTCGGCAGCCGGAGCCTCGGCAGCAGCCTCGGCCTTGGGCTTGCGGGTGCGGGTGGTCGCCTGGACCTTGACGATCTTGAGCTTGGTGAGCTGCTGACGGTGACCCTTGAGACGACGATAGCGCTTGCGCTTCTTGAACTTGAAGACGAGCTGCTTCTCGCCCTTGAACTGCTCGAGAATCTCAGCAGTGACCTTGGCCTTGGCGAGCTTGTCGGCGTCGGTGACGATCTTCTTGCCGTCGTTGAGGAAGATGACGGGGAGCTCGACCTTGTCGCCCACGTTGCCCTCGAGCTTCTCGACGGTGATGACATCGTCGTTGGCGACCTTGTACTGCTTGCCGCCGGTGTTAACGATTGCGTACATTTACTTACCCTTCATGCATCAGTTAGTGCAACAGCCGATTAGGATAGCAGCAGGCACATGCTCCGTCAAACGCGAAACGGTGTGAATTCCCTGCTCATTCACAAATGCTCCGTTAATTGCGCGGCCGCCCGTCGTGCGCGAGCGGAGAGACCGCCTCGCCCGCCGTATTCTCGGCGGCCTGGGCCGTGCGGGCCACGTCGAAGGCTGCGATGGTGGCGAGCTTCTGCACGCCGGTGGCGATGGGTTCCGACTCGAGCGTGTCTCCCCTGCCGGCAAGCACGCGGTCCATGGCTGCCACGAGGAGTTCGGGACGCATGGAGCCGTCGTTGTCGGAGTGGCACGAGAGGACCATCTTGAACGTGCCGTCGTCGGACGCGCTCACTTCTACGCCCTTGAGGGTGTGGTCGAGGTCGAGCGTCTTGGACTTCTTGCCGCGCGCGTAGCTCAGCGCATGGAGCGCCCGCACGGACGAACACGCGCTCTCGATGGACTCTACTGTGAGGTTTGCGCTTTCCGCGGGGTGAAGCGTGACCTCGTACTCCATATGGGTGAGCACGGCGGTGAGCGCCGGCGCGAAGACGTCGATGTATCCGCAAGCGGTGGGCGCAAGGTCCGCAGGCGAGGCCGCGCCGAGACGCTCGAGGCATTCAGATTCGGGCAGGCGCTCCATCATATAGAGGTCGAACCATTCGCAGGTCGAGGAGGTACCCACCGGCAGTGCCGAGGAGAAGCCCATCTTCATGTGGGGAGAGAACCCCTGCGTGACCGCGTAGGGCAGGCCCGCGCGGCGCACGATGCGCTCGACGGTGTGCAGGACCTCGAGGTGGCCGAGATATTTGAGGCGGCCGCTCTTGACGTAGCTCACGCGCAGGCGGCAGACGGGAGACTCGCTCATGCGCGATCACCTACCAATACGTTCTTGGCGTGCAGCTTGGGGCAGATGCCGCAGCCCGTGCAGCTCTCGCGCGTGCAGTCGGGGGTCGTTATGCCTTCGAGCGACTTGCGGTACTCGCGCTTGAGGTAGCCCTGCGATATGCCGGGGCTCACGTGCTCCCAGGGCAGGTGCGACTCGAGGTCGTAGTCCTCGTGCACGAGTTCGTTGAGGTCGATGCCGCAGGAGGCCGCGGCCTCTTTCCAGATATCGAGTGAGAAATGCTCGGTCCAGGCGTCGAAGCGCGCGCCCATCTCCCAGGCCTTGACGATCACGGGGTTCATGTCGCGGCCGGCGCGGCTGAGGGCCGCCTCGAGAAGCGAGGTCTCGGCGTCGTGGTAGTGCACGCGCACGGCGCGGTTCTTCACGCTTGTGACGAGCAGGTGCTGGCGACGCTTGACCTCGTCGTAGTCGAGCTGCGCGCACCATTGGAACGGCGTTGCGGCCTTGGGGATGAACACGGACACGCTGATCGAGACCGAGATGGAGCCGCGCCGGGCCTTGGGCACGACGGAGCGCCCGAGTTCGAGCACGTGGTCGGCAAGGTTGGCGATGGCGACGATGTCCTCGTCGCGCTCGCCGGGCAGGCCCATCATGAAGTAGAGCTTCATGCGGTTCCAGCCCGCCTCGAATGCCGCCTTGGCCGCTCGGTCGAGGTCCTCCTCGGTGACGTTCTTGTTGATGACGTCGCGCATGCGCTGGCTGCCCGCCTCGGGGGCGAAGGTGAGGCCGCCCTTCTTTTCGCCCGCCACCGACTCGGCCATGTCGACCCCGAAGGAGTCGAGGCGCTGCGAGGGGATCGAGACGCGGATGCCGGTGCCCTCGAGGCTCTTGTTGAGCCTGCCGAGGATCTCGCGGATGCAGGAGTGATCGGTCGTCGAGAGCGAGGTCAGCGAAACCTCGTCGTAGCCGGTCTTCTTGAGGCCCTCGAGCACGGAGGCGACCACCTGGTCGGCCGAGCGCTCGCGCACGGGGCGGTACGTGATGCCCGCCTGGCAAAAACGGCAGCCGCGTGCGCAGCCGCGCAGGATCTCGACGGAGAGACGGTCGTGGACGAGCTGCGCGTAGGGCACGCACGATTGCGAGAGCGGGTTCGTGGCCTCGAAGTCCTCGACCACGCGCTTGTAGACGACCTCGGGCACCCCGCTCCCCTCTTTGGGAACGGCGTGGCCGTGCGCCGTCGTGTTACCCTCGGTCACGATCTCGTAGAGCGAGGGCACGTAGGTGCCCGACACCGTGGCGAGCGCTCGCACGATCTCGGCGCGGGAGCGTCCCTCGTCGCGGAGCTTGCGGTGAAGCTCGCAGACCTCGACGATCGACTCCTCGCCCTCGCCGATGAGGATGGCGTCGAAGAACTCCGCCAGGGGCTCGGGGTTATAGACGGAAGGCCCGCCCGCGATGATGATGGGGTCGTCTTCCGTGCGGTCGGCGGCCATGAAGGGGATCCCGGCGAGGTCGAGCGCCTCCAGGTAGTTGGAGCACGCCATCTCGTGCGGGATATGGAACCCCACGATGTCGAACGCGGAGACGGGTGCCGCACCCTCGAGCGAGAGCAGGGGCACGTCGGCCTCGCGCATGGCGTCGGCCATGTCGACCCAGGGCACGTAGCCGCGCTCGCAGGAGATGCCCGGGCGGCGGTTAAGGATGTTGTAGAGGATGGCCAGACCCTGGTTGGGCAGGCCGACCTCGTAGACGTCGGGATAGATGAGGCAGCAGCGGTAGTCGGCCTCGGCGCTCGAGGCCGTGCCCCACTCGTGGTCGATGTAGCGACTCGGCTTCTCGACCTTGGCGAGCAGTGGCTCGATCTCGGAAAAGCGGTCGCGGTATTCCTCTCGCACGGGGACTCCTACGCTGCCTGCTCGATGTCGATGTCGATATCTGTGTCGACACCGGGGGCCGCGGCCTGGACGGCCTCGGTCACGGTGCGAACGGCATCGCGCGCGCGGCCCGCGGCGGTCGCCACGAACTCGTTGGCGCGGGAGTAGTCGACGTCGCGCTCGTACACGGCAACGAGCCCCTTGCCCACGGCATAGGTGCCGGCGCCCGCGACGAGGGCCTTGACGAGGAACGCCACGTGCGGGGTCTGGCGCACAAGGGCGCGCGAGATCCCGCGGAGGACGAAACTCGATGCCACGAGGGCCGCCGCCTCGTAGCCGCGCTCGGGCTTGATGGGCTTGCCGAAGATGCCGGCGAGCTCCACGAGCATGCCCATCTGGGCCGCAAGCATGACCGGCATGTCAGCGCCGGGGATGAACACGAGCGCTCCCGTGGCCATGTTGGTGAGGGCGCAGGAGGTGATCGCGCGGTTCGCGGCGGCGATCCTCATGAACGGGAAGTTCGCGGCAAAGGCCGTGCCCTTCTCGGTACGGTCGAGGATCCAGCGTGCGAGGGTCTCGAGCAGGAAGGTCTTGTCTGTGGCGGCAACGAGGCCGAGCATCGGGGTGTCACCCTGGATGAACGGCGCCTCCACGGAGGACTCGGCGAGGACCACGACCGGGGCCCCGGCGATCAGGATCTCCTGCACGGCGGACTCGAGGCGCTCGGAGCCGCACGAGAGGACGATGGCGATGTCGTTATCGGGTTTGGGGGCGATCTTGGCCTGCCCGATGCGCTCCACGCGGAGCATGCCCGAGGTCGTTTGCGGCACGAAGGCCAAGCGCACGGCGTCGATGAGGAAGGGCGAGGCGGTCTCGTCGATGTAGACCGAGACCCTCACCGGGATATCGGATTCCTTTTTAGCGGCAGCTCCGGCCTTGAAGACCTTGGCGACCTTGTCGAACGGAAGCCCCATGGCATCCTCCCTATTGACGCGTGGCGGCGCTGCGATGCCGCCAGATTGACTGCACGATACCGACTGTTGCCAGTTGCACCATCATAGAAGATGAGCCGAACGATATGAACGGAAG
>CAVDTO010000054.1:0-9633 GCA_963611895.1 bacterium | reverse complement strand
CGGTGGACGCCACCAAGCCGTTCGGCCGCGGGGACGCCTGGGTTGCCGAGAAGGTCGCCGCCGCGCGCGCCAAGAAGGTGCTGGTGGTGACCAAGATCGACCGCGCCAAGCACGAGCAGGTGATGGCGCAGATCGCCGCCGCCAAGGAGATGGTCGAGTTCGACGACGAGATCGTGACCTCCTCGACCGAAGGGTTCAACGTCGACGCCTTCATCGACACGGTCGCGCGTTTCCTCCCCGAGGGGCCGCGCTGGTTCCCGGAGGGCATGGGCACCGACACCGACGACGAGACGCTCGTGGCCGAGTTCGTGCGCGAGAAGGTTCTCCTGCGCACGCGCGAGGAGGTGCCGCACTCGGTGGGCGTCATCTGTGATTCCATCGAGCGCCCCAAGAAGGACCTCGTCCGCGTGCACGCCACCATCTACGTGGAGCGCGACGGCCAGAAGGGCATCATCGTCGGGCGCGGGGGCGAGATGATCAAGCACATCGGCACCGACGCGCGCCGCGACCTCGAGCGCATCTTCGGCAGCAAGGTCTTCTTGGCACTTGACGTCAAGGTCAAGAACGGCTGGCGCGACGACGAGGCGCAGATTAGGCGCTTCGGCTACAACGCGGACGAGTAGCCGCGGCGCGCTCCATGGCGGCAAGCAGGACCTATCGCGTCGAGGCGCTCGTCCTCGACAAGACCAAGCTTAAAGAGACGGACCTCATCCTCACGCTGCTCGCCGGGGACGGCCGCCAGATCCGCGCCGTCGCCAAGGGCGCGCGCAAGCCCGGCGGGCGCCTCGCGGCCCGCTGTGAGCTCTTCTGCACGGTCGACCTGCTGCTGGCGCGCGGGCGCTCGCTCGACGTCGTGTCGCAGGCCGAGCTCATGGAGGCCCCGCTCGGAACGGGGGCCGATTACGAGCGGGTCGCGGCGGCGAGCGCCATCGCGGAGGTGTCCAAGCACTGCTCGTTCGAGGATGCCGAGGACCCGTTCACCTACGCGCTCACCCGCAAGGCGCTCCGATTTGCGGGCGCGGCCGAGGCCGACGCGGCGCATCTCGACCTTCTGGTCGCGGCCCATGTGTTCAAGCTGCTGAGCCATGTGGGTTACCGTCCCGACCTTGCGGGCTGCGTCGCCTGCGGCGACGAGGCCCCGAGCCGGTTCTCCGCATCCGCGGGCGGGCTTCTTTGCGAGAGCTGCGCCAAGGGCGTCGCCGCGGCGGAGCCGGTCTCTGCGGGCGAGGTCGGGTGGCTGCGCGCGCTGCTCCCGTGCACCTTCGACGAGCTCGCCGCCGCGCCGATCGATACCGCTTGCGCGACGCGCCTTTGCGGCCTTGCCCACGTGTGGGCCGCCACGCACCTCGACTGCAGGCTCCGGGCTATGGAGTTTCTGCTGGGGCGGTGAGTTGTGCTACCATACCGACCTGTTGGTACCCCGATCTTGGATGCGCGCTGCACCGGCGGCTTCCCAGTCTGGGGCGAATCGGCCCGCGTGGCCACAAAGAAAGGTGAAACATGACTGTTTCGAAAGAGCGCAAGGCAGAGCTTACCGCCCAGTTCGGCGATTCCCCGGTCGACACCGGCAACCCCAAGGTTCAGGTCGCCATCCTCTCCGAGCGCATCAAGGGCCTCACCGAGCACATGAAGTCCCACCAGAAGGACTTCCACACCCGTCGCGGCCTCCTCATGCTCGTCGGTAAGCGTCGTCGTCTCCTCTCCTACATCAAGAAGAACGACATCGTCGAGTACCGTGAGCTCATCAAGGCCCTCGGTATCCGCGACAACATCCAGTAGTCGCGAGCAGAGGATTCTGCCTGTTTAAAGCGGGAGCAGCAAACGCGCTGCCCCCGCTTTTCTTTTGCGCGCGGGGACTGCCGGGGTGTCGGCGCAAGGTGCCTCGGCAGGCGCTTGGCCAAGGGGCGCCGCCGCCCGTGCGCGCTCGTGTAGTAAATCGGGGGAGTGCTCCCCAAATACTTGCATCTAGCAGCCGTTACGGGTACCGTAACGATGTTTTTGGCCCTTGGTGGCCAGCGTACATGCTAAGGGCGCTGCAAGGCGTTCTTTTTATGTGGGGTTCCGAAAAATCGGCGCCCACGGCGCGCAGCGGGCAAGGGGCCCGATGCGCAGATAGAAGCCCGTGCGCAAGGGGCGCGCGGGGTTAGGAGAGAAATGTCACTCGTTTCAAAGACCTTTGAGCTCTTCGGTAAGACGTACGTCTTCGAGGCCGGCGAGCTCGCCAAGCAGGCCACCGGCGCCGTCCTCGTCAAGCAGGGCGACACCACCATGCTCGACACCGTCGTCGTGTCCAAGGAGCGCAAGAACTACGACTTCTTCCCGCTCACCGTCGACTTCAACGAGAAGATGTACGCCGCCGGCCGCATCCCGGGCGGCTACCTCAAGCGCGAAGGCCGTCCGTCCGAGAAGGCCACGCTCACGGCCCGCATGATCGACCGCCCGATCCGCCCGAGCTTCCCCGACGGCTTCCGCAACGAGGTCCAGATCGTCGCGACCTCGCTCGTGGCCGACCAGAAGAACCCCTGCGACGTCATCAACGTCATGGGCGCCTCCCTCGCCATGATCCTCGGCGGCGTTCCCTTCGAGGGCCCGCTCGCCTGCGTGCGCATCGGCCGCGACGTCGAGACCGGCGAGTTCATCGTGAACCCCACCTACGAGGAGCGCGAGGGCTCCGACCTCGACCTCGAGCTCGGCGGCTCGGCAACCTTCATCTCCATGGTGGAGGCCGGCGCGCAGGAGATCTCCGAGGACGACATGCTCGAGGCCATGAAGGTTGGCCAGGAGGCCCTCGCCGCCTTCTGCCAGGCCCAGCTCGACTTTGTCGCCGAGTATGAGGCCGCAAACGGCCCGATCGTCAAGAAGGAGTACCCGCTCGACCAGCCGGTCGAGGAGGTCACCGAGCGCGTGTTCGCCCACTACGACGAGATGTCCGCCGCCCTGCGCGACGCCGACAAGGCCTCCCGCATCGCCAAGGTCGAGGCGCTCAAGGAGCAGATCCGCGCCGAGTTCTCCGAGGAGGAGCAGGCCGCTTGGGACCGCGAGATCCCCGTGGCCCTCAAGAAGCTCGAGAAGAAGGCCATGCGCACCATGGTCGTCGAGACCGGCGAGCGCGTCGACGGCCGTGCCGCCGACGAGATCCGTCCCATCATGGTGAAGGACAGCTACCTGCCGCTCGTGCACGGCTCCGGCCTCTTCCAGCGCGGCCAGACCCAGGTGCTCTCCGTCCTCTCGCTCGGCATGCTCAACGAGGGCCAGCGTCTCGACACCATCGAGCCGGTCGAGGGCAAGCGCTACATGCACCAGTACAACTTCCCGCCGTTCTGCACCGGCGAGACCGGTCGCATCGGCGCCCCCAAGCGTCGCGAGATCGGCCACGGCAACCTCGCCGAGCGCGCCCTTCTGCCGGTTCTTCCCGACGAGAAGGAGTTCCCCTACGCCATCCGCGTGGTCTCCGAGGTCATGGAGTCCAACGGCTCCTCCTCGATGGCCTCGACCTGCGGTAGCTGCCTCGCCCTCATGGACGGCGGCGTGCCCATCAAGCGTCCGGTCTCCGGCATCGCCATGGGCCTCATCCAGGAGGAGGGCAAGACCGTCGTCCTCTCCGATATCCAGGGTATCGAGGACTTCCTCGGCGACATGGACTTCAAGGTGACGGGCACCGAGCGCGGCATCACGGCGCTCCAGATGGACAACAAGGCCACCGGCCTCACGTTCGACATCCTCGCCCGCGCGCTCCAGCAGGCCAAGGAGGGCCGCGCGTTCATCCTCGGCAAGATGCTCGACGTCATCCCCGCGCCGCGCGAGTCCACGCGCGACTGCGCCCCGCGCATCGTCTCCCTCGAGATTCCCACCGACAAGATCCGCGACGTCATCGGCTCGGGCGGCAAGGTCATCCGCGGCATCCAGGACGAGACCGGCGCTTCGGTCGACGTCCAGGAGGACGGCACCGTCTACGTGGGCGGCACCGGCAGCTCCGTCGATGAGGCCGTCGAGCGCATCAAGCTCATCGTCAAGGTCCCCGAGGTGGGCGAGGAGTACACCGGCCGCGTGGTCTCGATCCAGCCGTTCGGTGCGTTCGTGAACCTGCTCCCGGGCAAGGACGGCCTGCTGCACGTCTCGCGCGTGGCCAAGGGCCGCGTGGAGAAGGTCGAGGACGTTCTCAACGTGGGCGACGAGGTCAAGGTCGTCATCATCGAGGTCGACGACCGCGGCAAGATCAGCCTCGACCGTCTCGACAAGCCCGAGGCCCCCGCGCGCGCCGAGGGCGACTCGCACGAGCGTCGCGACCGCGGTGACCGTCCGCGCCGCGAGCGCAGCGACCGCGGCCCGCGCCGTCCCGGCGACAACGGCGGCCGCAAGCCGCGCCGCCATCACGACGCCTAGTCTGAGCGGGCCTGCTCAAAGCAGATAGAGTTTCGGTAGGGATGACCCGCCGGCTTTCGTGGCCGGTGGGTCATCTTGCTATACTTAGCCGCTAGCCATGCGCTCATACTGCGCATGCCCCGCTTATATGTGTTCGATGGGGGACCGGCAACGCCGCCTCATCGTTTTGACCTGCACCCGAGAGAAAGGACACATAGCTCACCTATGGCTAACAAAAAGAACGCGCCCCTGCGCATCATCCCCCTGGGAGGACTCGACGGCATCGGCAAGAACATGACCGTCTTCGAGTGCGGAGACGACATGGTGCTCGTCGATGCCGGCCTGATGTTCCCCGACGACTCCCAGCCGGGCATCGACCTCGTACTTCCCGACTACACCTACGTGCTCGAGAACGAGCACAAGCTCCGCGGCATCGTCGTGACCCACGGCCACGAGGACCACACCGGCGCCCTTCCGTACCTGCTCCAGGACCTCAACAACAAGGTGCCCATCTTCTCGAGCAAGCTCACGCTCGGCTTCATCGAGGGCAAGCTCTCCGAGTTCCGCATCCGCTCGCCCAAGTTCCGCGAGGTCAAGGACGGCAGCCATGTGAACCTCGGCGGCATCTCGCTCGACTTCTTCTCCATGACGCACTCCATCCCAGGTGCGCTCGGCGTCTTCATCAAGACTCCGCAGGGCACGGTGCTCCATACGGGCGACTTCAAGCTCGACCAGACGCCCATCGACGGCGTGACCCCCAACTACGCCGCGATCAGCAAGTTCGCCAAGCAGGGGATCGACCTTCTGCTCTCCGACTCCACCAACGCGACCGTCCCGGGCTTCACCAAGTCTGAGGCCGAGGTCGGTCCGCAGATCCTGCACGCCATCAAGAATGCCCCGGGCCGCGTGTTCGTCGCCTCGTTCTCGAGCCACATCCATCGCCTGCAGCAGATCTGCGACGCCGCCAAGAAGTGCGGCCGCAAGGTCGTCGTGACGGGCCGCTCCATGCTCACGAACACCCGTGTGGCCCGCGAGCTCGGCTATCTCAACGTCGACGAGAAGGACCTCGTCGATGCCTTCGAGATCGGTAATCTCCCCGAGGACAAGATCGTCGTCATGTGCACGGGTTCGCAGGGCGAGCCGCTCTCCGCGCTCTCCCGCATGGCCAACGGCGAGCACAAGACGCTCTCCATCCACGAGAACGACACCGTCATCATCTCGGCCACGCCCGTTCCCGGTAACGAGAAGGCCGTTCAGCAGGTGATCAACAGCCTCTCCAAGCTCGGCTGCGACATCTACGACAAGAGCCGCACGCTCGTTCACGTCTCGGGCCACGGCTCGCAGGAGGAGCTCAAGCTCATGCTCGCCATGACGCGCCCCTCGTTCTTCATGCCCGTCCACGGCGAGGCCGTGCACCTGCGCGCCCATGCCGAGCTCGCCCGCAAGGTCGGCATGCGCGACGACCACATCTTCATCCTCGACAACGGCGAGTCGCTCGAGATGCGCGACGGCACCGTCAAGGTCGGCCCGTCGGTCGAGAGCGGCATCGTCTACGTCGACGGCCTGCGCATCGGCGACACCGACCCCATCGTCCTGCGCGACCGCCAGAAGCTCGCCAACGACGGCATGGTTACGGCCGTCGCGGTCGTCTCGCTCAAGCGCAAGAAGATCGACTCCATCGAGTTCTCGGGCCGCGGCGTCTCCTTCGCGATCGACGATGCGTTCTCGTCCGATGCCTCCGACGCCATCATCAAGAGCGTCGAGAAGGGCAAGTTCAACTACAACGCGAACGGCACCGACGCGCTGCGCAAGGCCGTGCGCGATTCGCTGTCCAACTTCATCTGGAACCGTACGCACACGCGCCCGATGATCATCCCGGTCGTCATGGAGGTCTAGGTTGGCGGCAAAGCGAGCTGCAAAAACCGATAAGGGCGCAGAACGCTCCGAGGCTCCCAAGAAGCTGCGCGCCAACGCGGGCGCGGAGGAAGTCGAGAGCCTCGAGCCGCTGTTCGAGCCGTCGGCGAATCGCGACATCGCGGGCGTCGTGCTCGCGGTCATCGCGATCGCGTCGTTCATCGCGGTCGTCTCGCCCGAGAGCGCCCCGGTGACGCGTGCCGTCGCCGGGTTCTACCACCTTGGTTTTGGCCTGGGTGCGTTCGTTTTGCCGATCGTGCTGCTGTTCTTTGCGGCGTCGCTCTTCCTCAAGGAGTCCTCGCCGGTGAACGCCCGCTCGCTTGCGGGCGGGAGCATCGTGTTTATCGCGATCATCTCGCTGCTCTCGCTTTTGCTTTCGGAGGGGACGGGCTCGGTTGCGGGCGGGATGTACGATACCGCCGTGCTCTCGCGCTCGGGCGGCTACGTGGGTGCCGCCGTGGCCTCGGTTCTCGAGGGCGCGCTCGGCAAGACCATCGCAGCCGTGGTTCTCGCGGGCGTCATGATCGTCGGGTTCATCGTCATCGGTTTCTCCGTGAGCGCGTTCTTCCGCGGCGCGGCGGAGCATGCGCACTCGTTCGCCGACCGCCATGCTCCTGACGTCAACGACAGCCCTTGGGGTGACGAGGAAGCGTTTGATGTGCCGGCCGCCCCGGCCACGCGCCATATCGGTCTTTTTGACGGCCTTGCTGCCGAGCCCCGCAAGAAGGCGGGGAGCCGCCGTGCGGCCGCCGATGACGAGGCGAACGACTCCGCCGTCACGCGTCTCATGGGCGTTTCGGCAGATGACGAGGA
Organism: bacterium; assembly: GCA_963611895.1. GTDB lineage: Bacteria > Actinomycetota > Coriobacteriia > Coriobacteriales > Coriobacteriaceae > Collinsella. Next base: position 2,544 of record CAVDTO010000054.1, on the reverse strand, counting down.
CGAGGATCCCTTTGTTGACGTCTCCGAGCAGGTTGAGGCCGAGCGTGCCAAGACGCGCCTGATTCCCATCAAGGACAAGGTTTCTGCCGCCGCTGGTCGCGCCGGTCGCCGCAAGGGTGCTTCTGCCGCCGCGGACGTTGCCAAGACGACGCTTCTGGACGACTCCGCCCCGGAGCATGAGGACATTCAGGCCGTGGCCCTCGACGCTTTCGATACGGATGATGAGGACGACCTCGAGCAGGCCCCGTTCGACGTCCTCGGCGACGAGGGCGCCTCTTCCGCTCCGGCTTCTGCCGGGCGCGTAGGCCGTACGGCTGCTGCCGCCCCCGCTGCGGCGCCGGCCGCCGCGGGCGCTGCTGCGAGCACGGCCGGGTCGAACACCGCCGCGGCGAACACCGCCATCCCGAGCTTCCTGCTCCATCCCAAGAGCGCCGTCCCCGCCGATTCCGATACGAGCGAGCCCGTCTCGCTCGACGATGACGGGCGCGCGTCCGAGGACGACGTCGTGGCCGCCAAGCGCGCCGACGAGGTCGATGCCGGCTCCGAGGACGAGCTGACCCTGCCTCCGGAGTCCATGCTCCGCCACAACCCCAAATCCGCTTCCGCGGCCTCTTCCGACAAGGAGCTCGAGCAGACGGCCGAGGCGCTCCAGGGCACGCTCGTCGAGTTCGGGCGCACCGCACGCGTCGTCGGTTGGATCTCGGGTCCGACGGTCACCACGTTCAAGCTGCAGCCTGGCGAGGGCGAGCGCGTGAGCAAGATCACGGCCCTCGAAGACGACATCGCGCTCTCGCTCGCCGCGCAGTCGGTGCGCATCTTCGCGCCGATCCCGGGCACCTCGCTCGTCGGCATCGAGATTCCCAACCGCACGCGTCAGAACGTGTACCTCGGCGACGTCTTGCCCTACATCAAGGGCGGCCCGCTCGAGCTCGCGATCGGCCGCGACGCCGAGGGCACCCCGATCGTCGCCGACCTGGCCAAGATGCCCCACCTGCTCATCGCCGGCACCACGGGCTCCGGTAAGTCTGTGATGATCAACTCCATCATCACCACGCTGCTCATGCGCGCGCGTCCCGACGACGTCCGCCTGGTCATGGTCGACCCCAAGCGCGTCGAGCTCGCGGGCTACAACGGCCTGCCGCATCTCTACGTTCCCGTCGTGACCGAGCCCAAGCAGGCGGCGAGTGCGCTGCAGTGGGCCGTCTCCGAGATGGAGCGCCGCCTCAAGGTGTTCGAGCGCCTCAGCGTCCGCAAGATCTCGGACTACAACGAGCGCCAGGCCGCGGGCGCCTTCGAGCACTACGACAACCCGCCCAAGAAGATGCCCTATCTCGTCATCATCATCGACGAGCTCTCGGACCTCATGATGGTCGCGGGCAAGGACGTCGAGGCCTCGATCGTGCGCATCGCCCAGCTCGGCCGTGCCGCGGGCATCCACCTCATCGTGGCCACCCAGCGTCCGAGCTCCAACGTCGTGACGGGCCTCATCAAGGCGAACATCTCCAACCGCATCGCGTTCAACGTGGCCACGGGCATCGACTCGCGCGTCATCATCGACCAGATGGGCGCCGAGAAGCTCACGGGTCTCGGCGACATGCTGTTCTCCAAGGTCGGTTGGGGCAAGCCCCGACGCATACAGGGCTGCTTCGTCTCCGACGAGGAGATCAACGAGATCGTCGAGTTCGTCAAATCTCAGTCCGAGCCCGACTACCACGAAGAGATCCTCTCCGCTGTGGCTCCGGGCATGGCCGTTGCCACGGGTGCCGGCCCGCTCCGCACGGGTACCGCCGAGCCCGAGGACGACGACCCGCTCATCTGGGAAGCCGCGCAGATCGTGGTCGAGACGCAGCTCGGCTCGACGTCCGGTCTGCAGCGCCGCCTCAAGGTGGGCTATGCGCGCGCCGGCCGCATCATGGATATGCTCGAGGAGAAGGGCGTCGTCGGCCCGCCCGACGGGTCCAAGCCCCGCGAGGTCCTGCTCGACGAGGAGGGCTTGGCGGCCCTTAAATCCGTCGACGCCGAGATGGCCGCAGAAGACGATTTGTTCGGAGGCTTCTGATGAGCGCTCGGTTCGGTGACATTCTCCAGGGGCGCCGTCGCGAGATGGGTCTTTCCATACAGCAGGTGGCCAACACCATCAAGATCAGGCCGCAGATCATCGAGTACTTTGAGCTCGGTAACTTTGCGAGCATGCCCCCGCGTGGCTATGCGCAGGGCATGATTTCGAGCTATGCGCGCTTCTTGGGGCTCAACCCCACCGAGATCGTCAACATCTATTTCGACGAGCTGTGCGCCTACGAGAACGGCGGCGAACGCAGGGGCGGCGACTTCCAGGGTCCTGCGGGCCCCGTGAGTTCTCGCTCCTCGAATGAGGCCGGCAGGTTCTACATGGTCGGAGCCGGTCCCCGAAACAGCCGCTATGGCCAGCGCGCCATGCAGGCGGGCTATGTGACCGAGACCGGTTCGAGCCGCGAGATCCGGGCCCAGCGCGACCGCGTGCGTCGAACGCTCCCTCCGGCTGAGTCGTCTGTGCCGGCCGCGCAG
>CAVDTO010000053.1:0-9787 GCA_963611895.1 bacterium | reverse complement strand
GGCCGCAGTTCAGGCACTTCCAAACCTTCACGCCCTCGTGCGTAAAGACCTCGCCGGCCTCAACGCGGGCGGCGAGCTTCTGATAGCGCTCCTCGTGGGCCTTCTCGACGGCACCGACGCCGCGGAACTTCTCGGCGATCTCGGAGAAGCCCTCCTCGTCAGCCGTCTTGGCAAAGTCCTCGTACATCTCGGTCCACTCAAAGTTCTCACCGGCAGCGGCGTCCTTGAGGTTGGTCAGGGTGTCGGGCACGGCGCCGTCATGCAGGTACTTGAACCAGAGCTTGGCGTGCTCGGCCTCGTTGCCGGCCGTCTCGGTAAAGATGTTCGAGATCTGAACGTAGCCGTCCTTCTTGGCCTTGGAGGCGTAGTAACGGTACTTGGTGTGGGCCTGCGACTCACCGGCAAAGGCGGCCTCGAGGTTCTTCTTGGTTTGGGAGTTCTCAAAATCCATGGTGCGCATCCCTTCTGTTGGCGTACTTCCGACGGCAGGCGCGCCGTCATCCTTATTGTAACCGATTCCTATTAAGCAATCAGTCTCAATCGTTATACCCGCGCAAGGGAGAGGCTACGCCCAGGTCCGTCAGCGGCTTCATGCGACCCCGCTGGCAAGCCAGACCTGCCATAGCGTGCTACGCAATAACCCAAACATCACCGTTACGCTTGCAGAATCCCTCACGCTCAAGCTCTTCCAAAAGCTCGCCCGCCAAAGCAGGCGTAACCGGTTCCCTGTCAGCAGCAGCCTCAAAGTCGTTGAGCGCACGCAGCGCATCCTCGTCGGTCAAACCTGCAGGTCCGGCAGCAAGCAGCATGCGCACGAGCTCCGAGCGCTTCTGGCGCCGCGAACCCTCGAACTTTGACTGGCGCGCATAGCTCTTGGAGCGGCGCGACGGGTTTGGGATCGTCTTCTTAAGGTACGCGCCGTAATCCAGCAGTGCGTAGTACCAGGACCGCGGCGTATCGAGCTCGTCTTGCGGGCTCGCATAGGGCGAGCCAGCCACAGCATCGTCCGCAAGCACCGCGCCAGGCGTTTGCCCATCCGCCGCACCGCCGTCAGCTGCACTCTCGCCAGAAGCGCCACCAACACTCAACAACACGCCCTCATGCCGGTCCTCAACCCCGCACACACCAACACCGCAAGCATCCTGCGGCGCCAGCCCAGCAGAGTGCCCCGCCCCGCCAGGACAAGCGGCCTCCACGAGCGGAATCAGCTCGCGATCGAGAACCTTCTCCACCTCGGGAAAGAAATGGTGCAAAAACACGGTCCGCACATTCGTCTCCAGGTACACGCCCGGCAAATCGAACGCAAACGCACGGATGCCCTGGGCCGTCGCAGGACCGATGCCCGGGAGCGCAGTGAGCGCAGCCGTCTCGCACGGGAACACGCCGCCATGCCCCTCCACCACGGCTTTTGCCGCTCGGTGGAGCGCAAGGGCACGGCGGTTGTAGCCCATCCCCTGCCAGGCCTCGAGCACCTCCGCAGACTCGGCAGCCGCCAGATCGTGCACGCTCGGAAAGCGCTCGAGCCATGCGGGCCAGCGGTCGAGCACGCGCACCACCTGCGTCTGCTGCAGCATGACCTCCGAGATCCAGATGCCGTACGCATCGCGCGTGCGCCGCCACGGGAGGTCCCGATACAAACGGACCCCTTCCGCGCGAACCATCGAGCGAAAGGGGTCCGGTGTCATCGTTGCGGCTCCTCGAGTTCCGAGCGGAGCGCCCATGCGGCTATTCGGCCTTGGCGCACGCTCCCTTGCAGGCAACAAGCTCGGCAAACGCGCTGCGGTCGGCGAACTTGGGGTCAACGGCCGGAGCCCCCGTTTTGCGCACGACCTCGTCGAGCGTCACGGACGAGAGGTAGTCGCGCATGAGGGCCTGGGCTCCAACCCACACGGGATGATAGCAGCAAGATTCCATGCGCGGGCAGGTTGCGCACTCGCCAGTGCAGTCGTTCATCACGAGCGGGCCCTGAACGGCCTCCACGATCTGGCAGAGCGTGATCTCTTTGGGGTCGACAGCAAGACGCATGCCGCCGTGCACGCCGCGAAGGCTCTCGATAATGCCCTCGCGCACGAGCCCGTGCTGGATGGAGCGGGCAAACGAGTAGGGAACGTCGACCTGCTCGGCCGCGGACCTCACCGAGAGAAGGCCGCCCTCGTTCTCCACAAGCAGCGAAAGCATGCGCAGCGCGTAATCGGTCTTTCTCGAGATGTTCATCTCCGCCTCGTCTCCCAAAACCATCCTCTTGCGCTCGGTGCATAGCGCATGTGTGAGTTTATAGCATAACCCCCTCAGCATCAACGGAACGCATAAACCAAACTACCTGCTAGAAGGCTTGCAGAGATTCGATTGTAAATATTAATTAAGGTAGCTTTTTGCCTTTGCTACGGCTTTTATTCATTTTATTGCACTCATTATGCATAAAACCAGATGCCCTTATATGCAAAAAGCCCTGTCCGAAGACAAGGCTTTAATTGCAATGGCGGGAAGTACGGGGCTCGAACCCGCGACCTCCGACGTGACAGGCCGGCGCTCTAACCAAACTGAGCTAACTCCCCAGGCACTCGCGCTCGCGCGCGCTGCGGGAGTTAGTATACACAGAACTCAGAGAGGCGCGCAAGAACTTTTTTAGAAAAAATTATTGCCGGCCGAAAGGGGTCGGCAATAGCACGAAAACACGAGGTCAAAGCGCCAAACAACCGATCTGGCAACCCTACGCAGGGCAAGTTAAGCGCACGCCGCGCCCTACAGGTCCACGAACTCGAAGTCCACGACCTTGCCCGTGCTCACCCACATGCGTGCGATAGTGGGGCCGCGCATGCCACGCGGGTACGAGGCCGAGCCCGGGTTGATGACGAGCGTGGACCCCACCTGCTCCTCGAGGCAGCGGTGCGTGTGCCCGCAGACGGCCACGTCGACCTTGCCCACGGGAAGATCTTCGCGGTAGTGCGAGACGGCAAAGCTCACGCCCTCGTACTCAAAGCGCGCGAGCTCCTCGACCTCGGGGCCGTAGTTATAGAAGAAGTCGTTGTTGCCGAGCACGGCCTGCACGGGTGCGATCGTCTTGAGGTACTCGTAGTCGTCCTCCGACGTCATGTCGCCGGCGTGCACGATCAGGCTGGTGCCGACAAGCGCGCGCACGAGCTCGCCCGAAAGGTGACCATGGGTGTCGGAAACGATGTCGATACGGCGGGCGTTCCTGCAGTCCATGGCGGTTCCTTTCGAGATATGGGCGAAGGGCACGCGGCCCCCTTATAGGCTGAGGGCCTTCTTGAGCGGCACGACGCGACGGCGGCTCACGGGAATGCGATCCTCCACGCCGGTCACGCCGAGCTGGATGGCGCCCGAGGCGATCGTCTCGACGTCTTCCACGCACGCGAGGTTCACGATGTAGCGACGGTGCACGCGGAAGAAGCCGAACTCGCAGAGCTTGGCCTCGAACTGCGCGAGCGAGGTCGTGGAAAGGAACCGGTCGTCGTCGGTGTAGATGCAGGAGTAGTCGTCCTTGGCCATGATGTAGCGGATCTGGTCCACGGGGATGAGCACCTTGCGGCCGCCCTTCTCCACGGGAATGCGCTCCGCCGAGGGCTTGGACTCGGCCTGCGGCTTGACGCGGGCGAGCACCTTGCCGATCGCCTGGTCGAGGCGGGCCTCCTCCACGGGCTTCATGAGATAGTCGACGGCGTCGACCTCAAAGGCCTCCACGGCGTGGTCGCTGTAGGCGGTCACGAACACGATCGCCGGCGGGTTCTTGAGCTTGTGCAGGGCCTCGGCCAGCTGCAGGCCCGAGGCGCCGGGCATGGAGATGTCCAGGAACACGACGTCGACGCGGTTCTCCATGAGCATCTCGATGGCGGAGCGAACGCTCGACGCCTCCGAGATCGTTCCGATCTTGCCCGTCTGCTCAAGGAGGAACTTGAGCTCCGAGCGAGCGGGGGCTTCGTCATCGACGATCATGGCACGCAACATAAGCGCAGATTACCTTTCATCCGAGTAGGCTGAGCGCACGACCCAGGCCGCCTAAGCGGGGGTGCTTAACTCAACAGACAACATCTTACCCTTGATCGAAGATACTCTCTAGCAAATCGAGGTGCAAAAAGATGCTCGTCCCCGAGCCGGGCTGCGACTCCACGTGGGCAAAGGAATGCGGCCCGTAGAACTTGCGAATGCGCTCCGAGATGTTGTGCATGGCAACGCCCGCGCCGCCGCCCTGCGGGGCCGACGAGTCGGGCGCCTGGGTCTTCTCGTCAAAGAGGCGCGCGGCGGTCTCGGCATCCATGCCCACGCCGTCGTCGCTCACCGTGATCAGCACGGCGTTCTCGCCGTCCTCGACCACCGAGACCTCGATCTTGAGCGGGGCGTCGTCGCGCATGGCGTGGCGCACGGAGTTCTCCACCAGGGGCTGGATAATGAACGCGGGAACGTTGACGTCGGCGACCTCCTCGTCCACGTAGAACTCGGCGCGGATGCGGTCTTCGCCAAAGCGGGCCTTCTCGAACACCAGGTAGCGCTTGGTCTGCTGCACCTCGCGCTCGATGGGGATGAGCGAGCCGGAGTTGTCGAGCGTCGCGCGGTAGAACGAGGCGAACTCGCGCAGGAGCTCGCGGGCGCGCGGCGGGTCCATGCGCGTGTAGGCGGCGATGGTGTTGAGCGTGTTGAACAAAAAGTGCGGGTTGATCTGGGCCTGCAGGGCGCGCATCTCGGCGCGCGTGGTGAGCTCCTTTTGGGTCTCGAGCTCGTGGGTGGCGAGCTGCGTGGAGAGCACCTCGGCAAAGCCCGAGGCCAGCGCGTACTGGGTGCGGTTCACGTGGCGCGAGTACCTGAAGTAGAACTTGAGCGTGCCGATCGTGCGGCCGCCCACCTTGATGGGCGCGATGATGCCCGCGGGAATCGCGCTGCGCGTTCCCAGGTCGTTGGGGATGTCGACCACATGGCTGAACGACTGCACGATGCCGTGCTCGATCACGTAGAGCGTGGCCGGCGTGTGGATCGGCGAGCCGGGCTTGAACGCGTCGGAGAGCTCGCCCACGCACGCGAGCACGCAGGTGTCGTCGGTGATCGCCACCGTCATGGCGCGGGTCTCGGGCAGGATCCTGCGGCAGACGGCGTCGGCGCTCTCGGGCGTGAGGCCGCCGCGGATGTCCTCGAGCATGTGCGAGACCACCGAGAGGGTCTCCTCGGTGTACTGGGAGTGCACGGTGTCGGGGTTGCGGCACAGGTAGATGAAGATCGCCAGGAACGAGACCAAGAGCACGCAGGCGAGCACGTCGACGATGGGCTCGGCGCCCGACGAGAGCACGAACGCGAAGTGGAACACGAGCAGCAGCGTGCAGGCGAGCGAGAGCCCGCGGAACACGTTGGCCGTGCGGTTATAGGGACGAGATTGCGAATCCATTGGGCAGGGGTTCCCCTTCTAGTTCTTCTCGAGCAGGGCGATGAGCTCCTCGTCGCGCCACAGGGCGGTCATGATGCTCGGCCAAAAGCTCTGGAACCGCAGGTAGGAGTTGGCGTGCTGGCGCGCGTAGCGCTCGGCGTCGTCGCGCCCATGGAGGAAGATCTGACGGTAGCCGGCCCGCTCGCGCGTGAGGAGCGAGCGCACGAGGGCGGTCTTGCGCACGCGCTCGTCGAGCTCGGGGCCGATCCACGGGCCCGGGTAGGGCATGAGGCTCGCGGCCGTGACGGCGTTCAGCTCCTTGCGGTGCGCGGCCGCCGAGAGCTTGGCGCGCTCGTAGTACCAGCGGTAGACGTCTTGCATGAAGCGCGGGGAGCGCTTCTCGATCGCGGGCGGCAGGTGCTTGACGACCCACTCGTTGTCGAACCAGACGTCGAGGCCCATCATGCGCATGTTGAAGAGATAGTCGAGGTCCTCGCCGCGCGTGATGAACGGGTCGAAGGCCACGCGCGTGAACGCCCGCGCGTGCAGGGCAAAGAGGCCGCCGCACACGTAGTTGGAGCGGCTGATGCGCGTGCCGGAGAGGGCGCGCTTCATCCAGCGGTTGAACTCGATGCGCTTGGTCCACCAGCGGTTGGTGATGCCGTTCGCCTGCTCGGTGCTCGCCAGGGGCGAACCGTCGCGGTCGTAAAAGTAGCCGCTCTTGGCGAGGATCGGCAGCCCCTGGCGCGTCTCCTGCCCGAGGGCGTAGAGGGCGCGCTTCATGAAGTCGGGGCCGAGCACGACCTCGTCGTCGTCGAGGAAAATCACGGAGTCGTGACCGAGGATGGCCGCGACGGCCAGCCCCATGTTGCGGATGGCGCCGTAGCCGCGCAGCGAGACGCACTCCCCCGTGTCGTGCGGGGTGAGCTCGCCGATGCGGTCGGCGATCTTGCCCGCCTCCACGTTGGTGACGAGCAGAATGTCGAGCTCGGGGTGTTCCGCGATCAGCTGGTCGATCCGCAGGGCGACGTCGGCCGTGGCCGAGATCGGGCAGACGGCGAGAAGCACGATGCGCGGCAGATCGCGCACCTGCTCGAGCGAGGCGAGGCAGGCGGAAAGGTCGGGCGAGCTGTCGCCCAAAAGCGTGGCGTGGTCGTAGGAACCGGGGGCATGAGCCTGCTGGTTATCTCCGGCCCAGTAGGTTGGGATAACGATAACGGGGTTCACGGCTCTACGCTCCTGTCTGCGGCACCGGCGCGAGCGCCCGACGCGTCGCAGCTCATCCGCCGTCTTTACTATATCTCACGGGGCGGACACGCGGTCGATTAACATCTGTCAACGAACGCGGCAAAACGCCCGCTTGGAACGGGCGTCAGGAGCCCTGCTCGAGCATTTAATTTGACGCAGGCCAAAACACGCAAACGGCGGGCGCCACGGTCGAAGGAAAGGCCGCAGCACCCCGTTCGAGAGCGGTCGAGCGAGGCTCGCCGTGGATCGCAGTGCGCAAAAACGGCGCGCCGGGAGCCAAAACCGCCCGATTCCGCATCGAAACCCCTCGTTGCCGCACCAAGCCCCTTTCCTTGGCGGCAATGTCCCTCTCCCCAGACTCTCGCTCGCCACAAAAAGAGGGCCTTGCCTGCAGCAAAGCCCTCCGCAACTCAAAACGTCAATAAAGCCGCGGCCCCTACGCGGCGGCGCCCTCCATCTTGGAGAGCTTGATGAGCAGCACGAAGCCCGCGATCAGGAGGATGCCGATCGAGAGCACGCCCAGGGACGGGTCGCCCGTGAGCGACGTCACGAGGGAAACCAGGAAGGTTCCCAACACAGAGGCGTAGCGACCGAAGACGTCGAAGAAGCCGTAGTACTCGTTGGACTTCTCCTTGGGGATGATGCGCCCGAAGTAGCTGCGCGAGAGCGCCTGCACGCCGCCCTGGAAGAGGCCGACCATGATGGCGAGGCACCAGAACTCGAACGCCGTCTTAAGAAAGAACGCGGCAAAGAGCACGATGCCCATGTAGGCGGCCACGGCCACGAGGATCATGTTGAGCGTGCCGACCTTGCCGGCGAGCTTGCCGTAGGCGATCGCCGAGGGGAACGCCACGAACTGCGTGACGAGCAGCGCGAGCACGAGCTGGGTGGAGTCGATGCCGAGCGAGGAGCCGTAGCTCGTGGCCATGGAGATGACCGTGTGCACGCCGTCGATGTAGAAGAAGAACGCGACCATGTAGATGAGGACCGCGCGATCCTTGACGATGTCGCGCGCGGTGCTGGCGACCTCGGAGAACACGCCGCCCGCGATGTGCCCGATCGTGTCCTGCGAGCCGCGCTCGCGGCCGTACTTCTGCTTATAGGTGCGCAGCAGCGGCAGCGTGAAGGCGAGCCACCACAGACCCGTGATCACGAACGAGAGGCGCGTGGCGAGCATGGTGGGGATGCCGAGCGCCGGTCCGCCCATGATGAGGCCGAGACACACGATGAACGGGACGGTCGAGCCCACGTAGCCCCAAGCAAAGCCCGAGCTCGAGACCGCGTCCATGCGCTCGTCGGTGGTGATGTCGGGGAGCATGGCGTCGTAGAACGTCATGGACGAGTTGAGGCCGATGGTGCAGAGCACGTAGACGGCCAAGAAGGCCATGGCGCTCATGGGGATGGCCTGCGCAAAGCAGAGCACGAGGCCCGTGAGGAAGAAGCCCAGGAAGAACTTGATCTTGTTGCCGGCGTAATCGGCAAGCGACCCCAGGACGGGCATGAGCAGCGCGATCACGAGCGAAGCGATGGTCTGCGCGTTGCCCCAGGCAACCACGAGGTCGGCCGAGGAGGCGCCGGTGTTGATGGCGTTGAAGTAGATGGGGACGATCGAGGTGTTGAGCAGCACGAGCGCCGAGTTGCCCACGTCGTACATGACCCAGTTGCGTTCGAGCTTGGTGTACTTCATCGAGGGGAGCCTCCACATCGTCGGGGAGCGGTTAGTGAACGAATGCAATCTAGGCAATGGTACGGCAAGCCGCCGCAGGCAAAGGTAAGGATTCGGTCAAGCGAGAATTGCGGGCGGACGAGGCGGGGCCATCTCAGGTAGAACTAAAGTCAGCGAGCGGACGCCAGGCGGAGCAGATTGCCTTGAAAGAGGAGGGCATAGGCCTAAGGGCCATGCCCGACGATTGAAAGGCAAGGTGCCCGCCTGGCGTCCGCGCAGCGTCGACCCGTTCCGGCGTTTGTAAAACGCCGGAACCTAGAAGGTCATGCCCCTCCGCTTGAATGGCAAATTGCCGTCCTGAACGGCACGCAGCGTCGACCGGTTACTCTTCGCGGTCAAACTCTTCCGTTGCATCCAGCGGGCGGCCGCTGTAGTTGACGTGCGCGGTGACGTCGGCCATGTTCTCGCCCTCGATGAAGCGCGCGGCCGTATGCGCAAAGTCCTCGAGCGCATCGTCGAAGACCTCGGGGAACGAGCGCTCCGACACGGCGTCGGTAAAGGGGTTCTTCCAGCTCAGGTGGCCGAGGTTGCCGGTTCGCTCAGAAGGCTCGGCGGTCACGCGGTGCGCGAGCGACTCAAGCAGCGAGTAGTCGGAGACGAGCCCCTCGAGCACGCCGATCGCGCGGTTCTTGCCCGAGCGCGCGGGCTCGATCGCGCGGTAGAGGAACTGCATGTCGGCGACGGCGCCGCCGTACTCCCCCGCCGGGACGTCGAGCTCGTAGACGCTCATGGCGATGTAGCTCATGAGGGCGCCGGCGACCATGTCCACGCGGTCGGTGGTGACGATCTCGGCCGCGGGCGGAAAGTCGGCGCAGGTGGCGCCGTCGCGCTTGAGGTTGAGCATGAGGGTGTCGAGCTCGCTCTCGATGACGGCATGCACCTGACTCCCGGCGCCGGCAAGCGACTCGTCGGTCTCCATGATGCCGAACTGCTGCTCGTACACGAAGGGATGCGCGTTGCGGTCGAGCACGTAGTGCGAGAGCAGACCGAGGGCGAAGGCGCGGCCGAGCGAGGCGTCGTGCGGCTGCAGGTGCGACACGCCGCGGCGCAGGACCTCGAACTGACGCGTCATGCGCGCGCGGTGCATGACCTGCGCCAGGTGCATGCAGGTCTTGAGGCGCGGCGAGCGAAAGCGGAAGAAGAACGGGTCGGGGCCCTGGTTGCCGAGGATGAACGCGATGCGCTCCTCCTCGGTGGAGATGAGGCCCTCGGGCAGGCGGGCGATGCTCTCCTCGCCGAACAGATGATGCGTGATAAGGGCAGGCATAGAGACCCCCTCGATTGGTGACAGGTTGCTCCCCATTATGCCCGCATCGGGGGTCCGAAAACGCACCCGCCCAAAATCGCGCCCGCGAGTGCCCGCCGTGGCGCGGGTGCCCGGATCCGGTCGCGAACGCAAAACACCCCGGTTTCGGAGACTGAAAACCGGGGTGCTATAGGAA
>CAVDTO010000052.1:0-9825 GCA_963611895.1 bacterium | reverse complement strand
GCCCGGGCCAAACCAACAACCAAAGCCCGGACGCGTCCCCTACGTCACGCAAGATTCTAGCACGGCAAACATCGACCAAAAGCAAACGAGACGAAAGGGAAGACCATGAACAAGGTCATCAACGGCAAGCGCTACGACACCGATACGGCGAAGCTAATCGCAGAGCACGAGAACATGCACGACGCCGGCAACTTCGACTGGCACCGGACGGGCCTTTACCTCAAGCGCACGGGCGAGTTCTTCGCCTACGAGGAGAGCGGGCGCACTTGCGACCGCATCGAGCCGCTGACCGTCGGCGAGGCGAAGGCGTTGGCGGAAGACTTTTTGACCGCCGACGAATACGAGGCCGTGTTCGGACCGGTCCCGGAGTAAGAGCGAGCGCCGCGCGCCGCGCCCCGCGCCAGGGAACCAAAGCCCGGCGCGGGGGCCTTTGACAACGGCATATCGAGCGCCCCCATTGAGGGCGGGCGGCACGTCTCCCCGAGGAGAGGAGACAAAGGCTATGAGCACAGAAGACGCTATCGCACTGTTCGCGCTGGTACTGTTAGCAATTCAGCTAGGCATGAGCATAAAGAAATAGCCGCCCCGGTTTAAGGAACGACCAATCTCTCGCACTGTAAATGCGCAAAGGGAGACGGCTCAACGAAACCAAAGGCACGCCGCCCGCTCTCAATGGTAGCACTCGAAAGCTACCAAAGAAGCCAAGCAGACAAACCAAAGGAGCAAACCAAAATGGCACGGCACGGCCCCAAAGCGAACGGAGCATCGGCGCTAGCAACGAACGACCCGAGCAGTCAAACCGACAAACCCTACGCGAGCTTGAGATGCTTGCCCTCCCTTGCGCACTGGCCCAGGAAGAGGTTGATGATGTTCTGGTAGGGCACGCCCGTGCGCCTGGCCTCCTCCTTGAAGTAGTCGACCGTCTCCCCGTCGAGGTTGATGGTCACCCGACGACGCACCTTGCCGGCATAGGGATTCTGGACGCTCTCGCTGAAATCGTATTCGTCTCTCATTTCCGGTACCTCCAATACGCCATCGCCTCGCGTTTAGTGGCCTTTCGGGCCGAGATGATCCTGATCGTCTGACCACGTCTCCTCATGCAGTGGACGACCGTCAGGACCCGGGAGGAAAGATCCATCCCAAGCAGGATGAATCTTTCCTCCCGGTCGGAATGGTCCGGATCGGGAATCACCCGGGCCCAGGGATCGGAGAAGGCCTCTTCCGCCTCGGCGAAGGAAACGCCATGCTTGTCCTCGTTGATGGCCGCCTTGCGATCGTCCCACTCAAAGTCTATGTAATCGCTCTCGTTCATGCGCTTAGTATACCCATGTCATATGTATTAGATGCATATCGAATAGTACTTGAGCAGACCAGGGACATCGAAAGAGCCGGCACAAACAGCGCGCAGCCAATCGCTTTTCCCGCGCCCCGGCCCCTGGAGGCGCGTCCTCATGATTGAACTGCTCAGCTTTCGTGCTCACGGTGCCCAGGTTCCCATGCTCGCACGGACCATTTCTTAGTGAACATCAACACCACTGCCGCCGGTCAGACCGCAACATCCCCTTTAGCCACTCGCGGCACATGCCGCAGGCGCCGACAACGTCATACAGTGCCCTCGAATCCCGCCCCAATCCGCGAAGCGGGTCCGATCCCTCACGGGGTCGGACCCGCTTTTTTGCGCGTTCGGCAGTCAAGCACCGACCCCAAAGCAAATGGGGCATCGGCGCTAGCAACGAACGGCCTAGGCAAGGTAAGGGGGTGATTAAGTTGGACGGGATAAAGCGCGTGACCGTCGTTATCGACTACGCGGACGGCTCACAGCTCAAGCGCAAGGCAACGGCCGGACAAGTGACGGCAGAGTTGCTAAAGGCGCTGCTTGAGTTCATCCGCGGGCTTTAACGACGAGGGACGCGCCCGGGCAGACTGAACACCAAAGCCCGGACGCGTCCCCTATGTCACGCAAGATTCTAGCACGGCAAACGGCAACCCAAAGCAAGCGAGACGAAGGAGAAAGACCATGACCACCGAGAAGAAGCCCGCCAAGCTCGATAGCCTGCCCAGGGGCTGGTGCGAGGTCAAGGGCGCGACCACCGCGCCGAAGGGCTGGTACTGGGCATGCAACGGCAAGAGCCGTTTCGACGGTTACAAGCACGCCCTCGTGAAGATGTAACGGCAAAGCGAACCAAAGAAGCCAAGCAGGCAAACCAAGGGAGCGAACCAAAATGGCCGTGCTTTTGGAGTTGACCGGGTAAAGTACAGGAGCCCGCGCAAGGCGGCATGGGAACCAAAGACGCACTTGTAAGCGGCAACGCCCAGAAGATCGGGCCGAAGGCCCGGCCATTGCCCCGCACCCCTCGAACTCAATCCCCCTGTTCACAAAAACGGGCTCGGTTCCGCGCTGGAACCGAGCCCGTTACTTTCGTGGAGCCAGTGACAGGAATCGAACCCGCAACCCACTGATTACAAATCAGTTGCGCTACCGTTGCGCCACACTGGCACGCTTGGCGCTATCGCGCGAAGCCTGTTTAGGATAAAGGAATTGAAGGCGGGGCGCAAAACATCGACGTAAGGCCACGACATAAAAGGCAAACCCGGGCAAGCCGGAACTCTAGAGCACTGAAATCGCAACGAATGCTTTCCCAATAAAAACCCTTCGTCAGAACGAATAGTTTTATATACTCTGGAATAGATAAAACTATTCGTTTTAACGAAGGGTTTCGCGATGTTGACCACTAAAGAGGCCGCCGAACTGCTCGATATCACGCCGCGCAGGGTGCAGGAACTCATCAAAAACGGCTCGTTAACGGCCCGCAAGGCATCCGGTGTATGGCTCATCGACAACGCCAGCGTCAACAAGCGGCTGCGCTCGGCAAATAAAACCGGAGGACGTCCCCGTCGAGGAAGCGGTAAAAGCGAGATCACGTTCACCCTCATGAACCGAACCCATGAAGTTGCCCAGCTGGTCTACAGCACATCGCGAAAAGACTTTGTCCATATCGGCGCCGATATCGACACGGCACACGCCCCCATCGGAGTCTTTAGCCGCAACAACCTGGCATCACTCGATTCGTTTCGCGCGTGGTGGCGCGGCCGCGGTATTCCGCTCGCCCGTATTGGGTTGACGAATCTGCTGGCAGAAGCCGGGGTCGACGTACCGGAGGAACTCGTCCAGCGCAACCTGGGCCTCTCCCTATCCGATCAGTATTGGATCTTGCCCCAAGGTTCCGATCTTGCATGGGAGGATATCAACTTCTTCAACAACGCCTTTGAGGACGTCTCGATGGCCATTGCCCCCTTCGCCCCGGAGGGTAAAGCGGCGACGGCAAAACCTGACAACACCTCGGACGGTAATCTTCAAAAGTACTGGACCTGCGAGGGAAAGCGCAGGGTTCTCCATAAAGCCGGCGCGCATCTTAACCAGGAGCCATACAACGAGCTGGTTGCCACCATGCTCCACCGCAGGATTCTCGATGCCGGCGATTTTGTGCCTTATGCGCTCGAAGGCGAAGGAACGTCTGCCCTCAGCACGTGCGATGTCTTCTTAACCGACGAAGAAGAGTACGTGCCCGCGTTCTATGTAAGCGCGCTAGCCAGCACGAGCGATCGCCTGACCGATTACGAGCGATACATCGCAAGCTGCGAAGAGCTCGGTGTCGCAAATATTCAGAATGCCCTGGACCGCATGATCGTATGTGACGACATCGTTGCCAACTACGATCGTCATTGGCGCAACTTTGGGTTGGTGCGAAACGTCAATACACTGGCCTGCAAGCCGGCGCCGATTTTTGATTCGGGCTCGTCCCTGTGGTGTAATGTGCCGCTGGAAGCACTCAAGACGGGAGAGCATAGCTTTGACAGCGCGCAATTTTATTTAAGTCCCGCAAAGCAGATGCTGCTTGTTGAGGACATGAGCTGGTTTGGAACAAGCAAGCTCGAAGGCTTTGTTGACGAGGCTATCGGGGCCCTCTCGAAAAACGAAGCATTAGCGTCAAGGCTTCCCTACATTAGGGAAGCCTTGAAGTGGCGCGCCCAAAGAATGATCGATATCGCCGAATGGAGCTAAGGGCGCGGCGTCGACCTGCCGCGCCCCCAAGCTCTAGCGTCCGCGGAGTGCCTTGAGCTTGGCCAGGCTCTCGGGCGAGAGTCTGCTCCCGAGGGTCATCTTGATCTGCGGGGCTTCCTCGGCCTCGGCGACGTCGCGATCGATCTGCTTGACCTCGTCGACGAGCATGCGCGAGCTGATACGCGTGACGCCCTTGCCCATCACGACCGCCTGGATGGTGCCGTCGCTCGTGACGACCGAGCAGGCACGCCCTTCGGCGCGCGCCTCGGTGCAGAGCTGCTGCACCACCGTGTCGGCCGAGACGCCCGTGGGCGAGAACCGGATGTCCACGCCCGCGCGCGGCAGGTTGGGGCGCGAATCGGACACGTTACCCGCGCCATCGAACACGATCACGGCCTCGTAGCGGCCCTGCGCAAAAGCCGCCACGTCAGCGATGAGCGCCGTGCGCGCGGCATCGTGCACGTCGCGCGAATAGGGGTCGTCGGAGCGGTCGTACACCAGGCGCTCGTAGCGCGGGTCGCAATGGATGACGTTGTAGCCGTCGACCACCAAAAGCTCGGGCTTGTCTGAGTGCACGGTCGACGCCGGGTCGGCAACCGCCTGCGCAAACGCGTTGCCGCCCACGCCGTAAGTCGCCGCGGAGACGATGGGCTTGGCTGACCCCTCGCCAAAGCGCTTGGCCTTGGACTTTGCGCGGTTCTTCTTGCTCATCGCTTACGCCTCCTCAAGGCTCGCGCGGTTGCGGCGTGCCCACTCAAAGCAGAGGGCCGTTGCCGCCTGCGCCACGTTCAGGCTCTCGGTCTGGCCGCGCTGAGGCAGCTTGGTGAGGAAGTCGCACTTCTCGAACACCAGGCGGCTGATGCCGTTGCCCTCGGAGCCCATGACGAGCGCAAGCTTGCCCTCAAAGGGTGAGTCCCAGCAGACCTCGCTGGCGTGCTCGGAGGCGCCGCCCACCCAAAAGCCCCGCTCCTTGAGGTCGTCGAGCGCGCGGGCGATATTGGGAACCTGCACGATCGGCAGGTGCATGACCGCGCCGGCAGAGGTCTTGTAGCTGCCGACCGTCACGCCGGCGGCGCGCTTGTTGGCGATGACGACGCCCGCCGCGCCCACGACCTCGGCCGTGCGCACGATGGCGCCGAAGTTGCCGTCGTCGGTGACGTGGTCGAGCACGACAACGAGCGCCGGACCCTCCCCCGCTCGGTCGAGGATGTCGCGCATGCTCGCATAGGGGAACGCCCCCACCTCGAGCGCGACGCCCTGGTGCGCACCGTGACTCGAGAGCGCGTCGAGTTCCTCGCGCGGAACGCGCTTGACGGGAAGGCCCGCTGCCTTGATCTGCTCGACGAGCTTGGTGAGGGCGGCATCGCTCCCCTGCCCGTCGGCCACGAGTGCCCGCTTGACCGGAAACCCGGTGCGCAGGGCCTCAGCTGCGGCACGGCGCCCCTCGATGAAGTCGCCGGAGCGAGCCGGGACGGGCTTGCTGGCCGGGCGGGTGGGCTTGGCAGCCGAGCGGTTGGCGGCGGGACGGCTCGCGGCGGGACGGCCGGCAGCGCGGTTCGCAGAGCCCTTGCCCTGTGGCCGCTGCGCCTGCTGGGCGCGCTCGCGGCGCTCGGGTCGTTTGCGTTTATCTGCCACAAGGGCTCCTTTCGAATACCTGTAGGAAAAAGAAGGTTACCGCGGACGTGCAAAAGGGCGCGGCAGCAAATAGCATGTCGCACCCCTTTTCTGAAGGCCCCAAAGGGACTTTCCAAGCACCCGAGGCTCGAAGCAACAGGCCCGACGACTCGCGCTTAAGTACTTAAGGTACGCGACCGACGACCGAAGGCCAAGGCGCGGCGCTTCAGCCCGTCCGAAGGCTAAGCCGACTTGATGCGGGTACCGGCCGCCGTGTCCTCGATGACCAGGCCCATGTCGTTGAGCTGGTCGCGGATGGCGTCGGCCAGATCCCAGTTCTTGGCGGCGCGGGCCTCGGCGCGGGCAGCGAGGATCTTCTCGGCCGCCTCGTTCACGTCGTTACCCGTGTAGGCCACAAGCCCCGCGGCAACGCCGAGCAGGCCCACGGGCAGCTCCTCCTCGGGCTCGGGCAGCTCGATACCGAGCGTCGCCAGGAGCTCGGCGAGCGCGTCGGCGGCAGCAAGCGCGACCTCCGCACTGGCAGCGTTGCCCGCAGCCTCGAGGTACTGGTTGCACTCGGTCACAAAACCGAACACGGCGCCGAGCGCACCCGCGGTGTTGAAGTCGTCGTCCATGCACTCCGCAAAGGCGCTGCGCACGGCAGCCGTCTTGGCGGCAAGGTCCTCAGCGGCGGCAGCGTCGGCCTCGCCCTCGGCATGCGCGGCGGCCCAGCGCAGGTTCTGCACCGTGCCGGCGATGCGGGCGAGCGAATTCTCGGAACCCTCAAGGCGCTCCCACGAGAAGTCGAGCGGGCTGCGGTAGCTCGTCTGCAGCATGAGCAGGCGGAGCGCCGCGGCCGAATGCTTCTCGAGCACCTCGGCCAGCGTGAAGAAGTTGCCGAGCGACTTGCTCATCTTCTCGCCGTCCACGAGCAGCATGCCCGTGTGCATCCAGGTGTTGGCAAAGCCCTGGTGCCAGGCGCAGGTGGCCTGCGCGCACTCGTTCTCGTGGTGCGGGAACGCCAGGTCGGAGCCGCCGCCATGGATGTCGATGGGCACGCCGAGGTAGCGGTGCACCATCGCGGCGCACTCGGTGTGCCAGCCCGGGCGCCCCTCGCCCCACGGGCTCTTCCAGCTCGGCTCGCCGGGCTTGGCGGCCTTCCACAGGGCAAAGTCGAGCGGGTCGTTCTTGTCCTCGTTCTCCTCGATGCGCGCGCCCACCATGAGGTCGTCGATGTTGCGGCCCGAGACCTCGCCGTAGGTGGGGTCGGAGCGCACGGCAAAGTAGACGTCGCCGTTCTCGGCGGCGTAGGCGTGGCCCTGCTCGATCAGGCTCTTGATCATGCCGATCATGGGGCCGATCTCCTTGGTGGCGCGGGGGCGCACGTCGGGGTCGAGCACGTTGGCGGCGCGCATGACGCCGATGAACTTCTCGGAGAACTCGCCCGCGACCTCGGCGGCCGTGCGGCCCTGCTCGTTCGCGCGCTTGATGATCTTGTCGTCCACGTCGGTGAGGTTCTGCGCGAACGTGACCTCAAAGCCCTTGGCGATGAGCCAGCGGCGGATCACGTCGAAGCTGATGAACGTGCGGGCGTTGCCGATGTGGATGTTGTCGTAGACGGTCGGGCCGCACACGTACATGCGAACCTTGCCGGCCTCGATGGGCTGGAACTCTTCTTTGGTATGGGTTGCACTGTTGTAGATACGCACGGGTTACTCCTCACAGGTTTTCTCGAGCAGGCAGACGGCCCAGGCGCCGATGCCCTCGCCGGTGCCCTCCCAGCCGAGCTTCTCGGTGGTGGTGGCGGCCACGCCCACGTTCTCCACGGGCACGCCCAGGGCGCGGGCCAGGTTCTCGCGCATGGCATCGCGATGCGGGGTGATCTTGGGCTCCTGGCAGGCGATGGTGCAGTCGGCGTCGACGAACTCAAAGCCGAGGCCGCGCGCGTGCTCCATCACGCGGGCGAGCAGCACGAGGGAGTCGGCTCCCTCGTAGGCGGGGTCGGTGTCGGGGAACAGCTTGCCGATGTCGCCGCCGCGGCAGGCGCCGAGGATGGCGTCGGCCAAGGCATGGGCGAGCACGTCGGCATCCGAATGGCCGAGCAGACCGCGCTCGTAGGGAATGTCGACGCCGCCGATGATACATCGGCGCCCCTCCACCAAACGGTGTACGTCGTAGCCGTGTCCGATGCGGAGGTTACTCGACATCTGAGCTAATCCCTTCTTGCCTAAGGCGTTCGTTCATGAGGGCCTCCACGAGGAACAGGTCCTCGGGGACGGTCACCTTGAGGTTATCACGGGGAGTCGGCACGCAGAGCACGCGGCCGCCCGCACGCTCCACGAGGCTCGCGTCGTCGGTTCCGCAGAAGCCCTCGGCCGCGGCCGCCTCATAGGCGTCCATGAGGGCCGCACGGTAAAACGTCTGCGGCGTCTGCACGGTCCAATAGCGGCCGCGGTCGGGCGTGGACTCAATTGCGCCCGCGCCGTCCACGATCTTGAGCGTGTCGATCGCGGGCTGGCCGCAGACGGTGCCGGCAAGCGCCGGGTCGAATGCAAGCGGGCGCACGGACCGCTCGATCGCCTCCGCGGTGATGAGCGGCCGGGCGGCGTCGTGGATGGCGACGACGTCGAACTCCGCGGGCGCGGCCTCGACGCCGGCGCGGGTGGAGTCCTGGCGCGTCTCGCCCGCATCGGCAAACGAAATGGGCGTCTGCCACTCATAGGGCTCGATCGCCGCGGCAACGTAGGCCGCGCGACGGTCGGGCGGGCAGACCACCACGATGTGCCCGATGCTCTCCGCGCGGTCGAACGCGCGGACGGACCAGCTCATGAGCGGCCGGCCGCACACGTTCACCAGCTGCTTGCCGCCGGGGTTGCCAAAGCGCTCCCCGCGGCCGCCGGCGACGATAACGGCGCATGCGCGCATGTGCGCGGCCATCTAGGCGTCCGCCGGCTTGTTGCCCTGCATGCGGTAGAGGGAGTCGGCAAGGATCGCGGGGTTGTTGACGCCGAAGTCGCCCAGGCGCTCGGGGTCCTGGCGGATGTCGTCCATGAGTTCCTGGAGCGAGCCGTACTCGTCCACGATCTTCTCGGCCACGCCGTCGCGCACGACCGAGACGCGCGAGAGCGTGCGCAGGCCGAGCGGGGTCAGCACGGAGTCCTCGTCGAGGTCGTCGTAGCCCAGGACCTCGGCCACGCGCTGCGGGCTCGCGAGGTCCTCGGGCGACATCTCGGCAAAGCGCTGGCGAATGCGCGCGGAGTTCTCCTCGGAGGAGTCCGACGCGTAGTCGCGGATCATGAGGTCGTACTCGGTGTCCATGCTGCTGCCGGCGAGCTGCTCGAGCTGCATCTGCACGAGCTTGCCCTGGTTGCCGAGCTTGACGATGCAGTCCTTGAGCTCGACCTTTGCCTGTTGCATGATCTCGAAGCTCGAGAAGATGCCCGTGATGTCGGCGAGGGTCACGTAGTCGTCGAGTTCGAGGGCCGTGAGGCGCAGAAGGGCGCGGTCGAGCGAGGTGCGCGTGGTCTGCAGCGTTGCCACGAGCTGGTTGACCGAGCTCATGATGGCCGAGACGGGTTTGAGCTCGTAGCTTTTGCCGTGCACGTAGACGTTCACCACGGCGCGGCGCGACGAGACCGAGATCACGATGGAGTCGGTGAGCACCGACATGCGCGCGGCGGTGCGGTGGCGCATGCCGGTCTCGCTCGTGGCGAGCGACGGGTCGGGGTTGAGGTGGAAGTTGGCGCGCAGGATCTGGTTGAGCTGCCCGTCGATGACGATGGCGCCGTCCATCTTGGAGAGCTCGAACAGGCGGTTGGACGTGAACGAGATGTTCAGCGGAAAGCCGTCGTTGCCCGCGGCGAGCACGTTCTCCGAATCGCCCACGCAGATCAGCGCGCCGAGGTGCCCGGCGATGATCATGTCGAGTGCGGTGCGGATGGGCTGACCGGGGGCGGTCAGGCGGATGGCCTCCTGCATGCGCTTCTGAACTTCGTTTTTATCCAAAACAGAACTCCCGTCCATACGTCATAGCTCGGCCTATTGTCCCATGCTTTTTGCGGCGCTATTCCGCATATGCAAACGGATACAGAAAAATTGGAGACCAGCCGGGGGATGCCAGGGCGGAAGATGTTGGGGCAGCGTAATGG
>CAVDTO010000051.1:3693-10058 GCA_963611895.1 bacterium | reverse complement strand
ATACCCTCGTCTGCGCAGACTACCCGCTCGCACCCGAAAGCAGCCTAGAGCAAACGGTCGCCACAATCGTCGATATCTGGCGCGCCTCAATCGGCCAAGCGCTCCAAAACGAAAAGCTTCGCGGCTATTGCCTATTCGGGCGTTCCACCGGCGCCAACCTTGCCCTCCTGCTAGACCGCGAACTTCGCCGCCGGAATGAAACGGAGCCACTCGCCATCCTTGATTTTTACGGTTACCACGATCTCTCCGACCCCGCACTGTCAGAACCGGCAGCAGCCTATACGGCGCTGCCGGAGGTATCTCGCGCGCAGGTCGATGCCGTCATCGATAAAAGCGACGGTGCTCCCATGCAGGGATCAAAAGCCGCTCGCTGGTCGCTTTACGTCTACGCTCGACAACACAAAGGCGCCTGGCTTGACTTCATGGGTCTCAAAAGCGAAGAGGCCGTATCTCGTTGGTCACTCGGCGCGGACGATATAGCCGCTCTGCCGCCCATCTTTATCTCGGCGAGCACCGGCGATGCTGACATACCGCTCGGGCAGTCTAAAGCCCTTTGGCGCGCCGCCCCCTATGCCGCCATGCACCAGGTCTACTACCTCGAGCATGACTTCGACCGCGATACCACCAATCCCGCCGGCCGCGAAGCCTACGAGGCTGCCCTGGCGTTTCTGGAAAGAGCGTGCAGCAAGACGTCATAAGGCACGCCCTTGCGGTAAACGGTAGCTCACTTTGTGCCGGCATTACGGTCGGCATGCATGGCCAACGGTTGCATATTAAAACGCGACGCTTTCATCCTGCCACCGCGCCCGCAAAACCGGCAACGCCGAAGCGTCTAAACTGCCCACAGGCAAACAAGCTAGCCATGCGTCTATGAGCACTCAAATCGGCGCCAGTCACGAAAGCGGTCCCGACGCGAGCGGCCAACAAGGAAAGGAACCAAGATGCGCATTGCCCTTCTCGAACCCCTCGGAGTTCCCACCGAGACCATCAACGAGCTGGCCCGTCCGCTCACCGAGGCCGGCCACGAGTTCGTCTACTTCGACACCAAGACCACCGACGCCGCCGAGCTCGCCCACAGGAGCGAGGGCGCCGAGGTGGTCATGATCGCCAACAACCCCTACCCCGCCGAGGTGGTTGAGGGCGCGAGCGCGCTCAAGATGGTGGCCGTGGCCTTCACGGGCATCGACCACGTGGGCCTTGCCGCCTGCCGCGAGCGCGGCATCGAAGTGCGCAACTGCGCCGGCTACTCCGACGTCTCCGTGGCAGAACTCACCTTGGGCCTCACCATCGACGTGCTGCGCAAGGTCGTCGAGGCCGATGCCGCCGTGCGCGCGGGCAAGACCAGCGCGGGTCTCATGGGCACGGAGATCTGCGGCAAGACCGTGGGCATCGTGGGTTGCGGCAAGATCGGCCGCGCCGCGGGCCGTCTCTTCCGCGCCTTTGGCGCGCGCGTGCTGGGCTACTCGCGCCACGAGCACGCCGAGATTGCCGAGGCCGGCATCGAACAGGCGCCGCTCGAGCAGCTGCTTGCCGAGTCCGACATCGTCTCGCTCCACATGCCGCTGAACGACGCCACGCGCAAGACCTTCGGCGCGGCTCAGATTGCCCAGATGAAGGACGGCGCCGTCTTCATCAACTGCGCCCGCGGCGCCATCGTGGACAACGACGCCCTGGCCGAGGCCCTCAATTGCGGCAAGCTCGCCGGCGCCGGCATCGACGTCTTTGACATGGAGCCGCCCATCCCGACCGACCACCCGCTTGCCAACGCCAAGAACTGCGTGCTCACGCCCCACGTGGCTTTCCTCACCCAGGAGGCCATGCAGCGCCGCGCCAAGATCGAGTTCGACAACGTCCTCGCCTACACGCAAGGCCGCTCGCAGAACGTCTGCAAGCTGTAGCCCGGCTCCCGCAGTCGGTTTAGCACCGATTGGGATTATCCGAATATCTGAACGCTCATTCGCCGAGCAAGGTCTTGAGGTAGTCGCCACCTCGGTAGAGGACCCTGTCGACGTAAACCTTGTCCTCATAGCGGTAAAACGCGAGATAATTACCCGATATCACGAAACGATAGGAGCTTGGGATCAAGCAGATCGACCGAAGAGGCGTCCCCGATTCCGGAAAGGTCTTGAGAAGCTCCACACGGTCCAGCAGCCCGTTTACCACGTCACTCGCAGCGCTCAGGTTCCCTAAATCGTCGACAATGTAGTCGAAGATGCGATCGAGGTCCTCGATTGCACGGGGAGCGCAGACGACCTCGCTAGGCATGGGAGGCCACACGGCTTGCAAGGCGAGCCCTCACGTCGTCCGAGGGTGCCCAACCCTCACGTTCGCCGGAGACCCTGCCCGCCTCGAGCTCGGAGAGGAGCGTGGCCACCGAAGAGAGCCTGTCGTAGTCACGCATGTCGAGAATGGCGTAGCGTCCGTGGCCGTTCTTGGTGAGAAAGACCGGCGAGCCCTCGTGCACGTTGGAGAGCACCTCGTTGTAGCTGCGCAGGTCGGAGACCGGCTGGATGGCAGGCATAGCAACCTCCTTCGAATGAACTTACGAAGAATTTTGCAGCATCCAAGTTCAGAAGGGTGAATCGACACAAAAAAGCGCCCCGGCTGGGGGGGGATGCCGGGGCGCTTGGACTCGTTGCTATGAAGCGAGCTTAGAAGGTGACGGGGGTGTCGTTGTAGACGCACTCGAGCAGCTGCTCCATCTCCTCCTGGGAGGGCTGGCGCGGATTGGAGCCGGTGCAGGCGTCGAGGATGGCGTTCTTGGCGACCTCGGCCTTCTTCTCCTCGAACTCGGCGTAGTCGATGATCGACTCGTCGGCCTTCACGCCGCCCTTGCCGTAGTTCTTGATGCCCTGCGGGATGTCGAGGGCGTCGTTGAGGTCGCGGATCTTCTGCACGAGGGCCTCGACGAGCTCGTCCTCGGTCTCGCCCTCGAGGTGCAGGATCTCCTTGGCGATGAAGGCGTAGCGGGTCTTGGCCGCAGCGTCCTTGGCGTTGAACTGGATGACCTTGCCGAGGTACATGGCGTTGGCGCAGCCGTGGATGATGTGGTCGCCCGAGAAGGCGGCGCCGGTCTTGTGGGCCATGGAGTGCACGATGCCGAGCAGGCCCGAGGAGAAGGCGATGCCGGCGATGCACTGGGCGTCGTGCATGTGCTGACGGGCCTCCTGGTCGCCCTTGTAGGACTTGGGCAGCCACTCGACGATCTCACGGATGGCGTGCAGGGCGTTGGCGTCGGTGTACATGGAGTGCACGGTGGAGACGTAGGCCTCGATGGCGTGGGTCAGCGCGTCCATGCCGGTGTGGGCGCAGAGCTTGGCGGGCATGGTGTAGGTGAGCTCAGGGTCGACGATGGCGACGTCGGGCGTGATGTTGAAGTCGGCCAGCGGGTACTTGATGCCCAGGTGGTAATCGGTAATGACGGAGAACGCGGTAACCTCGGTAGCGGTGCCGGAGGTCGAGGAGATGGCGCAGAAGTGGGCCTTCTGGCGGAGCTCCGGGAACGAGAAGGGCACGACGGCCTCCTCGAAGGTCTCCTCGGGATACTCGTAGAACAGCCACATGGCCTTGGCGGCATCGATCGGGGAGCCGCCGCCGATGGCGACGACCCAGTCGGGGCCGAACTCCTTCATGGCCTCGGCACCCTTCATGACCGTCTCGACGGACGGGTCGGACTCGACGCCCTCAAAGAGCTTCACCTCGAAGCCGGCCTCTTTGAGGTCGGCCTCGACGTCCTGCAAAAAGCCGCCGCGACGCATGGAGCCGCCGCCGGTCACGATGATGGCCTTCTTGCCCTTGAGGTTCTTGACCTCGTGGCGGGCGCCCTCACCGAAGTACAGATCGCGCGGGTTGGTAAAACGTCCCATAAAAGCCTCCTCACAAGCCCCTCTCGGCTTGCATATTGAACGGGGCACCCTACTGGCCCCGTTGCGACCAAGGTTTGAGCGCACAGGCGATAGCGCGCTCGGGCCAAGCTGTCCCAATTAGCTCAGCTACGTGCTATTTTACCGTTCTGAGCTGGTCTTAAACTATCCATTTGGATAAGCGTGCGGGGTTGATTTTTGGCCCAAGCGCCATACCTGCGCTTTATGTGCCAACGGGGGCCAAACGTTTTAGCAATATCTTTCGCGAACGGTTTTATTGCCATGGGAGCGCTACCGCTCGCTCCCCCAAATCGACCGCTCGCGGCACGGCGGCTGCAGGCGCGGACGTATGCGCGAGTTGTGCCCCGTGGCTCGGCTGGCACCGACGGGCCACGTCCCTCTCGCTCTTCACGCTGCTCCCCCGCAGCTCGATCGGCGCCGACGACAGCGCGGGCCGGCGCAGGCGAACCGGCGCGTCCCGCAGCCGAGGCGCCGCACTCGTAAACCTTCCGCGTCGTTCGCCCCCGGAGCGCATGCGCGTCCGTGGGAGCGGGTAAAGTGTTGTGCTAACGTAATCCGTTCACCGAACACGCTTTAGCAGCGAGCCATCTAAGGAGGGGCCATGGCGTTCGATCCCCTGCAAGAAGACTGCCACCGGCTGATCCTCGAGACCATGCGCCGCAACGGCGTCGGCCTCGCCGACAGCGCCTACATCGGCCGGCTCATGGCCCAGTACCAAGACGACCCCTCCGAGCTCATCGTGCACGACCGCGACCGCTCGTTCCACCTCGTGGCCAAGGCCACGGCGCTCGTCGACTACCAGGTTCCCTTCGTGGACGACGACGCGCTGGCCGAGCGCCTCTCAAAGCAGGCGGAGGGCATGCTCAACGAGGCCGTGCAGCTCGACGAGTCGAACCGCGACGCCCAGCGCATGCTCCGCGCCCTCACGGCCGAGTCGAACGACGCCTATATCGAGTACCTCGAAGAGAACCTCTCCACCGTGGAGGATGAGCTCACCAACGCCGCCGCCACGGCGACCGGCGCCTACGAGCTGGAGTTCGCCCACGACCTCGGGCGCAGGCCCTACCTGCGCTGGATGGCCGCGCTCTCGTCGCGCCAGCTCATCAGCGGACGCTACGCCGCCTCGCTCGCGACGGCCGAGCGCTCGCTGCTCTTTGACCCGAGCGACCCGGCCGACGTGCGCTTTACCGCGCTGCTCGCGCTCTCCAAGCTCGAGTGCTCGCCCGCGGACATCAAGCAGTTCCGCGCCCGCCACGGGCTCTCCTTTAGGGCCGAGTCGGGGCGCCGGCGCACGCGCGCGTCCGAGGCGCCGGCCGACGCCTGGACGCTCATCGCCGAGATGAACGCCGCCTACCGCGCCTTCGACTACGACGCGGCCACGACCGCGCTGCGCACCATCCTGCGCACCTATGACCACGCGCCCGAGGCGCTCTATTTTCAGACGGAGTTCCCCGACGGCGTCTTTGGCCGCGTGAACGTGATTCCGCAGAGCGCCGACGAGCTCGTACTCGCGCTCTCGGAGGCCACGCCGCTGCTCCAAGAGGGATTCGGCGGCCCCGACGCCGCCGGGTTCTCCACGTGGGTCGCCATGCACGACCTCGTGCAGGACGGAATCGACGACTCGATGCGCCGAGGCAGGACCGTGGAGCAGGGCAAGCGCACGGGAGGCGAGAACTGATGGATCCGCGCGAATACGTTCCCGCCTATCTGGAAGACGCCTACCTGCGCTCGCATCCGGAGCTCACGCCCGCCGCGCGCGAGCTCGTGCACGAGGACGTGCTCGCGCATCCGCAAAAATACGCGGACAGCGCGCATGCCCAGGCGCTCGTTGCCTACGCCAAGCTGCACGAGGGCCTCTGCGCAAAGCTCGACCGTCTGGAAGACCTCGGCGACGAGGAGTTCGAGACCGAGCGGGGGCGCCTCTTTGACGAGATGCGGGTCGCGCTTGCCGACATCTGCGCGAGCGACCGCTTCTGCTTTGACGCGCGGCTGCTCTCGACCCTGTTGGCCGATAGCTCGCTCGACGACTGCCTAAGCGACCTCATGAAGCTCGAGGCCACCGAGCGCGACTATCTGCGTCAGAGCGTCGCCGGGTTCGACACCGAGGCCCCCGCCTACTGGAAGCCGAGCGCGCTGGAGAACGGCGCGACCGCGACGAGCCTCACGGTCTCGACCCCCGAGATGGTCGCCTGGCTCCACACGCTCGAGGCGCTCGACCAGCTGAGCCTCGCGAGCGCCCGCTACCGCGCGGCCGCCGGCTACGCCGAGCGCGTCATGCGCGCCGAGGGCTACCGCAACCGCGCCGTGGGAACCGTCCTGTTGTGCCGCGCCCGCCTTGAGGACGAGGACGGCTTCTTCGAGCTCGCGCGCAACAACCCCGAGACCCCCGACGGCCCGCTCGAGAACTCCCCGTGGTACCTGCTCGGACGCACCCTCTTGCTCTACAAGGCCGGCAAGAAGAAACCCGCCAAGCGCGCGCTG
>CAVDTO010000051.1:0-3640 GCA_963611895.1 bacterium | reverse complement strand
GAGAACTCCCCGTGGTACCTGCTCGGGCGCACCCTCTTGCTCTACAAGGCCGGCAAGAAGAAACCCGCCAAGCGCGCGCTGCTCGACTTCGTCTCGCGCTGCGACGGCGCGGCGTACTTCTTGCTGAACCCGACGTATATGAACCCCTACCTGCCCGTTCGCCCCGAGCCGCGCGAGAGCTGGGACCTTCCGCGCATGGCGCTCTGGGAGGCCGACGCCATCATCGCCGACACGCCCGAGTTCGCGCGCTGGGCCGAATCCATCGACGGCGTCAACGAGACGGCGGACGCGTTCGCGCGCAAGTGGGGCTTTTAGGCGAGCGCCCTCTAGCGAGGTCCGCAGCCGCCTGAAAGGATTGGCCGCGAACCCGCCTCGACCCCACGCCCGCCCAGCCGCACGCATCCCCCGCTCCGCAACGTCCGGCAGAAACCCCGACCGAGCCCACCGAACAAGGAAGGCACCATGGATATCCGCTCTCGTATAGCCTGCACCTCGAGCGACGTCGCGCGCTGGGGGCTCCGCTCCGTCCTGCATCGCCAGGGCGGCGTGCTGCCGGGGAACATCGCCCTCAAGATCCAGCCCGGCCTCTTGAGCTCGCTCGCCCCGCTCGTGGACAAGAGCGTGGTCGTGACCGGCACGAACGGCAAGACCACGACCACCAACCTCGTCGCCGACGCGCTCGCCGCAGACGAGGGCCGCGAGGTCGTGTGCAACCGCGCGGGCAACAACATGGAGCCGGGCATCGCCGGCGCCCTGCTCGAATCGCGCGGCCGGCTCGCGCGCGCCAAGGCCGCGAGCAAGAGCTGCATCGGCGTGTTCGAGTGCGACGAGCTCTACACCGTGCGCGTGCTGCCCAAGCTCAAGCCCGCCTTCCTCGTGCTGCTCAACCTCTTCCGCGACCAGCTCGACCGCTACGGCGAGATCGACCACACGCAGGACGTCATCGCCGAGGCGCTCAAGGCCTCGCCCGAGACCGCGCTCATCTTCAACGCCGACGACCCGCTCTGCGCCTCGATCGCCGACCGCGTGCCCAACCGGTGCATCCCGTTCGGCATCGACGGCAAGACGGGCACCGAGACCGACCGCATCTCGGACTCGCGCTTTTGCGCCAAGTGCAACGCGCCCCTGAGCTACGAGTACGTGCAGTACGGCCAGCTCGGCGCCTACGCCTGCCCGAGCTGCGGCTGGGGCCGGCCGGAACTCGTCTGCAAGGCGGCGCACGTCGAGCTCGCCTGCGACGGCTACGCCTTCGACCTCGAAGCGGGCGTGGGCGCGCCCGCAAGCGTGCCCACGACGAGTATCTCCACCAGGTACAACGGCCTCTACATGGTCTACAACGTGGCCGCGGCCTTCTTTGCGGCCACGCAGATGGGTGCCTGCGCGAGCGGGTTCCAGGGCGCGCTCGATTCGTACGTTCCCGCAGGCGGACGCATGGAGAGTTGGAACGTGAGCGAGCGCGAGGTGGTCTCGAACCTCGCCAAGAACCCTGTGGGATTCGATCGCCAGATCCAGGCCATCAAGACCTCGAACGGGCGCTTTGCGGCGTTCTTCCTCAACGACAACGACGCCGACGGGCACGACGTCTCATGGATCTACGACGTCGACTTCGAGCGGCTCGCGGGTACCCCGGGCCTCGTGGCCTTTGCGGGCGGCACGCGCGCGCACGACATGCAGGTGCGCCTCAAGTACGCGGGAATCGATTCGAGCATCATCGACGGGCTTGCGCCGGCGATCCGTGCACTCGAGGGAGAGGATTCCACCGAGACCCTCTATGCCGTGGCGAACTACACGGCCTTTCCGCCGATCGTGGCCGAGCTCAAGGAGCTCGCGTCCAAGGGCCTGCCGAGCTCGGGCGCCGCGGCCGCCATCGCCGACGGCTCGGCCGTGCCCATGCCGCCTACCGAGCCGCTGCCGCTCGAGCGCCCCTTGCGCATCGTGCACCTCTACCCCGACGCGCTCAACCTCTACGCCGACGGCGGCAACGTGATCGCGCTCGCGCAGCGCTGCGCCTGGAGGGGCATTCCCGCGCGCGTGGACGAGGTCAAGATGGGCGATGAGCTCGACCTTTCCGATGCCGACATCGTGATGATGGGCGGCGGCGCCGACCGCGACCAGCTGGCCGTCTCGCACGAACTGCTCGCCCAGCGCGAGAAGATGAGCGCCTACGTGGAAGATGGCGGCGTGGTGCTCGCCGTCTGCGGAAGCTACCAGCTGCTCGGCCGTTCCTATTACATGGGCGACGAGAAGCTCGAGGGCCTGGGCGTCATCGGCACCGAGACCGTGCGCGGCCGCGGGCGCATGATCGGCAACGTGGCCGTAAAGACCGCGCTCGATGCGGAACCGTTCGTGGGGTTCGAGAACCACGGCGGGCGCACGCTGCTCGACGCCGGCACGGACCCGCTCGGGGCCTCGTGCGTTGCCGGCACCGGCAACAACGACGACGACGGCCACGAGGGCACGCTCTACAAGGGGGTCGTGGGCACCTATCTGCACGGACCCGCGTGCCCCAAGAACCCCGCGCTCACCGACTGGCTCATCACGCGCGCGCTCGAGCGCCGCGGAACGGCCGACGCGCAGGCGCTCCTGCCGCTCGCTCAGCTCGACGACGCCTACGAGCACGCGGCGCACGATGCGGCGATGAAATTGCTCGGCTAAGCGCAGCAGGACATCGAACGGATTTTAATAAGACGAGCGCTATATGGGCCGCCGCACTCAAAAGGCGACGGCCGGCATCGCGCTTTTGCATAGAACGCGCGGCACGCGTCGTCCGCGCAAATACGACCAAGGGCGCTCGGTGACCCCTCATCCGAGCGCCCTTGCGCGTTGCCGTTCCCAACTAGGAACGGGCTCTAGCAGGGTCCAAGCACCTCGTCGAGGCGTTGCCTGCCAAGGTCGGTGATGGCGAGCGCGTTTGCCAGCTGCCCACCGTCCTCGTTAAAGCACGCCCTGCTCTCCAGCTCACCCGATTCGACCAAGCGCAGCACGGCCGCCTTGGTCCTGTAGCCGCTCACGCCGATGGCGTGGGCGAGCTCGGCGGCCGTCAGGTGCGTGCAGCCGTCGGAATTCTGTTCGTCGCGCGATACACGCAGGAGGATAGCGATCTCTACTCGATTCATGTCACCTACGCTCGCGCGTCCATGACCTGGCATCGTTGCTCCCTTCTCTATCGCATGGAGCCGCCAAATGTCTCCTTGCGGCTCTCCTCTCTGCTTTAAATGATAATGCACTTCAAATAACGAGTAGGTTTTATTTAGTTATTTTTGCTATATAGCAGGGTGTTTTATAAATTTGATTTTCAATAAAAGTTTGCGCGGCAACTGGGTCGCCCTGCAATAAAACGGCGGTTTTAGGCGCATTTCTCCTGTTTTAGGCGGGGATTTTTGGGGTTATGTTCGATTACGCTGAGCGGGTCGCCAAACGAGAAATCGCGCGCTTTTTGCCACCGAGTTTGCGGAAGAGGCCGCCGGCAAACAACGCTTTTACGCGGGGACGGGCACACAATTTAGGCGTTTCTCGGCAACCGCCAGATCGCATTGAAGCCCTTCTGTTATAATGCTCCCCGCTGTCCCCATCGTCTAGCGGCCCAGGACGCCACCCTTTCAAGGTGGATATCGCGGGTTCGAATCCCGCTGGGGGCACC
>CAVDTO010000050.1:0-10086 GCA_963611895.1 bacterium | reverse complement strand
GATCCCGGCTGTGCCGGTGAGCGATTTTGCCTGGTGCGCGGAGAACGCGACGGCGGCTGACGGGCGGCGCAGGCTCGTGGTGCGCTACGACGACTTGGAGATCTAGGAGAGGTCGGTGTGCCGGGGCCGCGTTGCCCTTTAGGGCCCTGGCCGTTCTAAGGCACGGGGTCGGTGCTAGCTGTTACTCGCGGCGCCGGCGACCCGACACACCGGGCGGCGCCCGCTCGTCCAAGCGCCCTAGGCGCGGCTCAGGTACCCGTGGTCGAGCACGACGGTGCAGGCGAGTTCGGGCCAGCGCTCGTGCGCAACATCGATGGCGCGATCGACGAGTTCCTCGTCGCTGAGGGTGCAGCCCTCGGGCTTGACGAGGTCAAAGGTCATGTAGCTCTTCTCGATAAGCAGGTCGTGGACGTTCAGCCCCTCAGCGAACGCATCTAGCCGGCGCGTGAGCCAGGCCTGCGGGTCGTCTGCTGCGGGCTCGGCGTGCACGGGGTCGTAGTGCAACGTGAGCTCAAGTCCGTGCTCGCGCTTGAAGTCGCGCTCGATTTTGTCGATGACCTCGTGGTTCTCAAAGGCGTCGGCGCATCCGTCCATCTCAACGTGCGCGCTCACAAAGCCGCGGCCCGGGCCGTAGTCGTGCACCATGAGGTCGTGCGTGCCGAGCACGCCGGGGTAGGAGAGGATCCGCTGACGCACCGCCTCCACGTACTCGGGTTCGGGTGCGCGGCCCAAGAGCGGGCTCGTGGTGCTGTACATGAGCTTGGCGCCGCTCACCGTGATGAACGCGCCCACGGCGAGGCCGGCCCAGCCGTCGAGGTCGACGCCCGTGGCCTGCTGGATGAGCGCACACGCGAGAACGGCCCCGGTGGTAAAGACGTCGTTGCGGGAGTCCTCGGCGGCGGCGAGCAGGGTGTCGGAGTCGATGCGCCGCCCGAGCGAGCGGTTGAAGGCGAGCATCCAGAGCTTTACGGCCATGGAGGCCACGAGCACGGCGGCGAGCAGGGGGCTGAACCCGGCGGGCTCGGGGGAGATAATCTTTGCGGCCGAGTCCTTGATGAGGTTGAGCCCGAGCGCGCACACGATGATCGCCACGCCGAGCGCCGCAAGGTACTCAAAGCGCCCGTGACCGTAGGGATGGTGCTCGTCGGCCGGCTTGGCGGCGAGCTTGAACCCCACGAGGCTCAGGATGTTGCTCGAGGCGTCAGAGAGGTTGTTCACGGCGTCGGCCACGATGGAGACCGAGCCGAAGATGAGGCCCACGGCGGCTTTTCCGCAGCAAAGCGCGACGTTGCAGACGATGCAGACCACGCTCGCGAGCAGTCCGGCGCGCGTGCGGTCGGCCGGGTTCTTGGGATCAAACGTTGCTCCCAAGAATATGCGGGTGAGCAGGTTGGTCACGGCGTCTCCTCTGCGGTGGGATCGGGTCTCCCCATTATGCCCCAGCGGCTCACCCGCGGCCGGGAGGGTTGCTGCGCCGATCATATGCGGGCGGCGTGGCCGGCGCGTGTGGGCGCGGCATAGAAAGACGGGGCCCGCATGCGAGTTGCGGACCCCGTCCTGTGTTGCAGTGCGCGCCGTGAACATGTACGGATGCGCGGCACGCGACCTCGGGCGTCTGAATGCGTTCCGCCCGGGCCGTTTGCGCTTAGGCGCCTGGCTTAGCCGAAGTAGTGCTTGAGCAGGCCGGCGAAGGCCTTTCCGTGGCGAGCCTCGTCGCGCGCCATCTCGTGCACGGTGTCGTGGATGGCGTCGAGGCCGGCGGCCTTGGCGCGCTTGGCAAGGTCGGTCTTGCCGGCGGTGGCGCCGTTCTCGGCGTCGACGCGCAGCTGCAGGTTCTTCTTGGTGGAGTCGGTCACGACCTCGCCGAGGAGCTCGGCGAACTTGGCGGCGTGCTCGGCCTCCTCGTAGGCGGCCTTCTCGTAGTAGAGGCCGACCTCGGGGTAGCCCTCGCGGAAGGCCACACGCGCCATGACGAGGTACATGCCCACCTCGGAGCACTCGCCCTCAAAGTTGGAGCGCAGGTCGGCGACGATGTCCTCGGAGACGTCGCCCATCTTGCCGGCGCCCACCACGTGCTCGGCGGCCCACTCGAGCTCGCCCTCCTGCTTGTTAAAACGCGAACCGGGAACGCCGCACTGGGGGCACTTGAAGCCCTCGGGCAGCTCGTCGCCGTCGAACTCTTCCACATAACCGCAAACGGGGCAAACGAACTTCATGGTGATCGATCCTTTCGATCTAGGCGATGAGGCGCGCGGGCCGGCCCTTTCGGTCCCTCTCCGGCCCGCGCGCTCGGACAAGCCCATTATCTACGAAATGCAACGAGATTGGAACCCTATTAGGAATGATTTTTAATAAAGCAAATTACTTCTCTTTGATCTGCTTGCCTGTGAGGTGCTCGATCTCGATCTCGAAGAGCTGAACGCCCGCGATCTCCTTGCTCATGACGGCATCGACCTCCTCAATGGAGGGATAGTACTTGAGCGCCAGCTCGCGCACGCGCTCGGCGGTCGTTGCGGGATCGTCTACCAGGCGGCAGCGCCCAAACACCACGGTGCTCTGCACGTAGGGGGCCCACTCGCCCTCCTTGTGATGCTCGTTGCCGTAGACGGTAAAGCAGACCTTGTCCGAGCGCTTGAGCGCGTCGACCTTGTGCCCGCTCTTGGCGCCGTGGAAGAAGATGCGCCCGGCGGCCTCGTCGTAGAGATAGTTGACGGGCAGGGCGAAGGGATAGCCGTCGTCGCCGTTCACGGCGAGCACGGCGCGGCGCCCGTTCTTTAAGAGGTTCTTGGCCGCCTCGTCGGGAAGGGCGCGCGATTTTCTGCGGAGAGGCCTGAACATGGGCGGATCCTTTGCTTGGGTTGGACTCGGATGCGCCCGATTATAGGTCCCGGGGCCTTCCGTGCGAATCCACATGTGAATTTCTGCGCAAGCCGAGGGGTTCGGGTTAGAATGGCCATAGAAAAACGGCGCATCCCGCGTAAGTGTTGTTGGGCGCGGGCGGCCTGGTTTTCTTGGTTTATGGCCGGGAGCTAACCCCGGCCATTCTTATTTGCGCTTGCGGCGCAAATGCCGTCTACCATCCGCACCGCGCGTGCGCCTTCGGACCTTAAAGCGAACTTCATACGAGTCAAAAAACGCGATGATGAACGAGCCCACCGCCGCGAGGGTGGCGAGCGTGTTAAGGAATTCCAGCATGTTGGGGACCTCCGATCGAGTCGTCGGCCGCCCGCGCACGGGATGCGTCGCAAGCACATGGTAACCCTCGAGCGTTAAACCCCGGGCGCTCCATATTGAGCACACGGGGTGTTCGCCTAAGTGCCGCCGGCCTTGGCCTAAGATGGGAAGACCCGATTGGCGAAGGGGGCCTCACGTGGCTTCGGATGGCATGGCGCGCCTGCGCGATTTCTCGAATCTCTCCAAAAACGAGCGGCTCATAGCCGAATACGTGCTCGAGCATCCCGAGGATGCCGCCCGTCTGAGCTCGCGTGAGCTCGCCCGTAGAACCCTTACTTCGGGATCGGCCGTGCTCAGACTCGTGCGCAAGCTCGGGTTCGAGAGTTATCACGACTTTCAGCTCGGCGTGGTGGATGCGCTCAAGAGCGCCGACCTTGCCGGAACGGTCATCGCGAGTGGGGAGCACGCCATCACCGCCGCGAACAAGATCGCTGCGCTCGAGGCCGACGCGGTCGAGCAGACCAAGCGTCAGATCTCGGCTGCGGAAGTCGAGGCGATTGCGGAGTGCCTACACGGCTGCAGCTGCCTGGACCTTTTTGCCCGCGACGCGCCGGGGTCCATCTGCTCATATGCCTCGCACAACTTCATGCTCGCCGGAATCCTCGCCAACGTCTACGAGAACCTCGACCGCATGATGTACCTCGCCATGCAGATGCCGGCCGACCACATCGCCCTCTTTGTGAGCCGCTCCGGCACCGACAAGACGCTCGTGTCCGCCGCTAAGATCGCGCGCAAACGGGGCGCCACCGTCGTCGCTCTCACAGCCGACCCCGAGTCGGCCCTGGCGCGCGAGGCCAACCATGTGCTGCGCTGCTGCTATTACCCGGAGTTCCGCGATTTTGGCGAGATCATCTTCGGTGCCTCGCTCAAGTACCTGTTCGACGTGCTGTTCGTCATGGCGTTCTCAAAGGACGTCGACCGCGTGCTCGAGCTGAACCGCGTCTACGACACGCTGTACTACTCGGAGCTCGACCGCGCGCGATAGGGGCGTGCGGGCGCGCTGGTGCCGATTGCAGCCAAGCAAGTTCCCACGTGTCGGCCGCCGCGTGCTCCGATTGTCTGGGACGGCCGTTGCCTTCGCCTGCTCCCCGCTCGCCGTATTCATCGAATCGCGAGCGTTCCGTTCCAAAAGCGACGCATTGCGTCGGCGCATACCGCCTACATCGAACCCGATTCTGACGCAGCGCGCCAAAATCCGCGGGCAGCCCGCGTGCGCAAAATTCGCCTCCTATTCTCTAACGCGAGGAATAAAACCCACGTTAGAGGAGGGCGCATGCTCAAGAAGGACTTCCTATGGGGAGGGGCTCTCGCGGCCCATCAGGTCGAGGGCGCCTGGCAGGAGGGCGGCAAGGGCCCGTGCGTTTCGGACGTGCTCACGCGCGGTTCGCGCACGACGCCGCGCCGCATCACCAAGAGCGTTGAGCCTGGCGAGGACTATCCCAACCACGACGCCATCGACTTCTACCACACCTACGAGTCCGACCTCGACCTGCTCGCCGAGGGTGGCCTCAAGGCCCTGCGCATCTCGATCTCTTGGAGCCGCATCTACCCCACGGGCTACGAGGACGAGCCCAACGCCGAGGGCCTCGCGTTCTACGACAAGCTGATCGCGAGCATCCGCGCGCACGGCATGGAGCCCGTCGTCACGCTCAGCCACTTCGAGATCCCGCTCGCCATCGCCAACAACGGCGGCATGCTCAACCGCGAGGCGATCCAGCTCTTCGTCAAGTTCGCCCGCACCTGCTTTGAGCGCTGGCACAACGAGGTGCGCTGGTGGCTCACCTGGAACGAGATCAACAACCAGTTCAACATCGACAACGACCTCTTCTCGTGGACCAACTCCGCCGTGCGTTTCTCGGAGCAGGACGACCCGGAGCGTGCGCTCTACCAGGCAAGCCACTACGAATTCGTCGCCGGCGCGCTCGCCATCGCGGCGGCGCGCGAGATCGACCCCGAGCTCAAGGTCGGCTGCTGCGTGGCCGCCGACGTGATCTACCCGGCAACCTGCAAGCCGGCCGACGCCCTGACCGCCATGGATACCATGCACGGCACGCTCTTCTTCACCGACGTGCAGTGCCGCGGAGCATACCCCAACTACGCGCGCGCCCTCTTCGAGCGCCGCGGGTGGAACCTCGATATCACTCAGGCCGACCTCGCCGCGCTCGAGAACGGCAAGGCCGACTACATCGGGCTCACGTACTACTCGAGCAACGCCGTCTCGGCCGACTCCACAATCGACGTTTCGGAGGCCTCCAACAGCTCGAGTTCCCATACCGTCGAGAACCCGTACCTCGAGGCCACCGCGTGGGGCTGGCAGATCGACCCCATCGGCCTGCGCTGGGCGCTCAAGTGCCTCGACGAGCGTTACGGCCTGCCGCAGTTCATCGTGGAGAACGGTGTCGGCCTCATCGAGGAGCCCGACGCGGAGGGCAAACTCGACGACGACGGGCGCATCGCCTACCTGCGTGCACACATCGAGCAGATCGAACTCGCGGTGGAAGAAGACGGCGTTGACCTCGTGGGCTATCTGGTGTGGGGCGTCATCGACCCGGTGAGCTTTACCTCGGGCGAGCTGGCCAAGCGCTACGGCCTCGTGTACGTGGACAAGCGCGATGACGGCACGGGCACCGGCAAGCGCATGGCAAAAAAGAGCCTCGGCTGGTACAAGCGCGTCATCGATTCGAACGGCGAAGAGCTGTAGAGTTCTTACGGCGGAATCTATGGACGGGGCCGGGGCTGTGGTGCGATCGCGCTTTGGCCCCGGCCATCCGTTCGAAGTTCTTTAGGGAGGATCTTTTTAAACATGACGAAAGCGATCGATAAGAACCAAGCCGAGGGCGCGACGCAGTTCTCGGCGCCGAGCTCGCTGCGCAAGAAGTTCTGCGTGGGACTGCTCGTGCTGCTCGCCTTCTCGCTCGGCTGCACCGAGTTCGCGCCTATCGGCATCGAGCCCGAGCTCGCCGCGGCCTTTAACGTCGGGCTTGCGCAGATCGCCCAGCTCATCAGCCTGTTTGCGCTCACCTACGCCATCGCCACGCCGACCCTGGCGCTCTCGACCGGCAGGTTCAAGCGCTATACGATGCTCGCCGCCTACGCGGCCGTCTTCATCGTGGGCAACCTGATCGGCGCCTGCGCGGGCGGGCTCGAGGCGCTTTATGTGAGCCGTATCGTCTGCGGGTGCATCTCCGGCGGCTTCATGGCCGTGGGCGTGACGTTCATTCCCGAGCTCGTGGACGAGAAGCAGACCTCCACGGCGGTCGCGGTGGTCTATGCGGCCTTCAGCGTCGCCATGGTTGTCGCCACCTCGGCGGGTAAGGCCCTGGCCGACGCGCTCGGCTGGCGCGCCATGATGATCGCCTGCCTCGTGCTCGCGATCGCAACCTGCGCCCTGTTGCTGGCGTTTCTGCCGCGCACGGGCAACACGGACGAGCCCGCGCCCGCGCGCGAGCAGGTCAAGCTGCTTCTCGAACCGAGCGTTGCCGCCTGCATCTGCGTGTTCGTGTTCGGCGCCGGCTCGGTCTACGTCTTCTATGGCTACGTGACGCCCTACCTGGAGGAATTCCTCGGGCTCACCGCCGCTCAAGCGAGTCTGGTGCTCTTGGCCTTTGGCGTGATGCTCTTCATCTCCAACCTGCTCTCGGGCGCCCTCGACAAGAACTTCGGCCTCAAGTCGAACATGGGCGTGTTCCTTGCGGAGGCCGTGGTGCTCCTGGCGCTTTGGGCGGTTGGCGCCCAGACGCTGCCCGCGCTCGCGATCATCATGGTCTTCGGCATCGTCATGTACGCCATGAGCGTGCCGTGCGTCTCGCATTTCTTGACGGTCTCGGCCCAGCGTCACCCCAAGGCGCTCACGCTCGCGAGTTCGCTCGAGCCCATGGCGTTCAACATCGGCATCGCGCTCGGCACGGCCGTGGGCGGCGCCGTGGTGACGAGTGCCGGCCTCGGCATGCTCGGCCTCGTTGCCGCGATCGCCGCGGTTGTGGCATTTGGCTGTGCCGCAGCCGCCGTGCACTTCGACGCCAAGGAGCGCGAGTAGCACCGAAGCCGCCGGCGCCCATCCGTAATCGCTCCCATCTATTAAGGCGAAGGCCTCTATTCCCTGAGCCGGGGATAGAGGCCTTCGCTGCTTAAGGCTGTATGCGTTTTGGCCCACGGCGATTTGATGCGTACGAGACGCATCCTTCGCACGAAGCCGGGCAAACGAAAAGCGCCGTCGCTGGGTTATTCCAGCGGCGGCGCTTGCGGTTAGGGTTCGGGCTCGGCTGAGGACCAGCCGAGGGCCCGGTCAAAAGAGCGGCTAAGACACGCGGTCCCTTACAGCTCCACGAGCTTGCCGGTCTCGGCGGCCTCCTTGACGGCGTTGAGGCAGCGCAGGGTCTTGACGTTGTCGGCCGGGGTCACGACGGGCTCGGCCTCGCGACGGACGACCTTCACGAAGTGCTTGAGCTGCATCTTGTGCGGCAGCGCCGGGTCAACGGCGGGCACGTCCATCTTGAGCGGCTTGTGCCAGCTCGAGGCGCCGTCGTAGCCCACCTGGTGCAGGCGCGGCAGCGAGAGGGCGCCCTTGGTGCCGCCGATGAAGTAGGCGTCGGCGTCGAAGGGGCGGTACTGCGGGTCCTCGCGGGCCGTGGCCTCCCAGTTCCAGGGGCTGGCGGTGGCGTCGGAGATGCTCATCGAGGCGAGCGAGCCGTCGGCGAAGCGCACGTTCACCACGGCGGAGTCCTCGGTCTCAAAGCCGCGCGCGGCGCTCGACTGCATGCCCTGGATGGCCACGGGCTCGCCGAGCAGGTAGCGCATGAGGTCGACGTCGTGGACGAGGTTCACGAGGATGGGGCCGGCGCCCTTCTTGCGGCGCCACTCCACGTCAAAGTACTCGTCGTTCTTGTAGATCATGTAGTGGAAGGAGCTGACGGTGAGCTTGCCCAGCTCGCCGGAGTCGATGATCTGCTTGGCCTTGTTCACGAAGGGGTTGTGGCGGCGGTGCTGGCCCACGAGGACGGGCACGCCGGCGGCCTCGGCCTCGGCGGCAAAGGCCTCGGCGTCGGCGAGGTCGTTGGAGATGGGCTTCTCCACCAGCGGCACGATGCCGCGCTTGACTGCCTCGCGGGCCACGGAAAGGTGCAGGTCGTTGGGGGTGGCGATGATGATGGCCTCGGGCTTGACCTCGTCCATGAGCTCGGCGGGGTCGGTGAAGAACGGCACGCCGGCAGCCTCGGCCGTGGCGCGGGCGCCCTCGAAGGCATCGGCGATGGCGACGAGCTCAGCCTCGGGCTCCTCGGTGACGAAGCGGATGTGGTTGCGGCCCATGGCGCCGGCGCCGATGACGGCGATGCGGACGGGGCTCTGGTTCTCGGACATGTTGGCTCCTTTCGTAGGAGATGGAGGGTGGGGCGGCCCCATGGGACGCGGAGCCGCCCGAGGCTATGAGGTGCGCGGGCGCGCCAAAGGTAGGGTATGCGCGCTCGCGCCGGGATAATCGGTGGCGGGGCCGGCGCCGTGTGATGCGGCGGCGATCCGGCCCTCGCGTGGGGTCGTCGGTCTAGGCGCTCTTCTTGCTGTCGGAAACCATCATGTAGACGGTGAGCAGGGCGGCGACGGCTGCAATGGCGATGGCGCCGTAGAAGCTCTGCTGGTAGGCGGCGTTGCCGGCCTCGGCATGGTAGAGCACGGCCGTGATGGGCTGGCTGATCCAGGTGGAGGCGGCATAGCCCAGGAACATGATTCCGTAGTTCACGCCGAGGTTGGTGGTGCCAAAGGCGCCGCCGGTGAGCGGCGGGTAGATGACGAGCAGCGCGCCAAAGCTGAAGCCGAGCAGCGCCAGCGCCACGAAGAACATCGTGGTATCGAAGCTCATGGACATGAGCACGAGAGCGGCGATGGTGATCACGAGCATGATGAGCAGCGACTTGTAGCCGCCGATCTTGTCGGTGATCTGGCCGAACGAGAGGCGGCCCACCAGGTTGGCGCAGGTGTTGACGGAGACCACCACGCCGCCGAGCGCGACGGCCTCGGCGCTCGTGGGGTCGGCGAAGAGCTGCACGGCGGCGATGCTCGCCACCTTGCCCACAAGGAGGGTGCCGGCGGTGGCGGCAAAGGCGAACGTGGCGATGAGCACCCAGAAGCGCGGGGTGCGGACCATCTCGCCGGGGGTGAGGTCACCGAAGGTGCCGGCATGCGCGCCGGCTGCGGGAGCCTTGAAACCGGCCGGCAGCCAGCCCTGCTCGGGGGCGCGGAGGAAGAACGCCGAGACGAGAATCGTCACGAAGAAGATCGCGCCGAGCGCCTTGAGCGCGCCGAAGATGCCGAGCGCGGGGATGAGCGCCGAGGCGAGCACGGGCGAGAGCACGGCGGGGCCGGCCGTGGAGGCGGCCAGGGTGATGCCCGAGGCAAGGCCCTTCTTGTCGATGAACCACTTTTGGCCGCAGGTGAGCGCCGGGTTGTAGCCGAGGCCGTTGCCGATGGCGGCGACCACGGAGAACCACAGGTAGAACTGCCAGGGAGCGGTCACGGTGCCGCACATGAACCAGCCCACGCCGTAGAGCACGGCGGCGGCGATGACGATGTTGCGCGGGCCGATCTTGTCGGAGATGCGGCCGGCGAAGATGCCGGTCACGGCCATGATGGTCTGGAAGACCGGGAACGCCCAGGTAAGGGCGCTGGACCAGTCGGTGTACACCGCGCAGAGGTTCTTGCTCACGACGGAGTAGAGCGCGATGTTGGAGATGAAGAACATGGTGACGCAGGCGGCGGTGAGGACCGCGCCGCGGCCCTTGTTGATGGAGGCTTCT
Source organism: bacterium (assembly GCA_963611895.1). Classification (GTDB taxonomy): domain Bacteria; phylum Actinomycetota; class Coriobacteriia; order Coriobacteriales; family Coriobacteriaceae; genus Collinsella. Next base: position 64 of record CAVDTO010000050.1, on the reverse strand, counting down.
GCCATAGTGATACGTCTCTTTCCAAGCGTTTGCGCAGGTCAGGCAGCTGTAGTGCGGCGGTTGG
>CAVDTO010000049.1:0-10136 GCA_963611895.1 bacterium | reverse complement strand
TCCTCTTTCCGTAACCCATCGGTGCCTACCCCCGGCTGCCTTACTCGGCGTGCTCGGCCATGCGGTAGCCCACGCCGCGCACGGTCTCGATCGCCGAGGAGCGCGCGCCGAGCTTTTGGCGCAGCGTCTGCACGTGCACGTCCACGGTGCGACTGCCGCCGTCGAAGTCCCAGCCCCACACGCTCTGCAGGAGCGCCTCGCGGCTGAAGACCACGCCGGGTTTGCGCATGAGGTACTCGAGCAGGTCGAACTCGCGCAGGGTGAGCTTGACCGGCTCGCCGTCGACCGAGACCTCGCGGTGGCTCGGGCTCAAGTGGATCCCGTTGCAGTCGAGCGCGTCGGTCTTCTTCTGCACCATGCCGCCGCGGCGAAGCAGGGCGCGGCAGCGGCTCGTGAGCTCCATGAGCGAGAACGGCTTGGTGAGGTAGTCGTCGGCGCCGCCGTCGAGGGCCACGACCTTGTCGAGCTCGGTGTCCTTGGCGGTGAGCATCATGATGGGGACGGTCGCCGTCTCGTTGTCGGCGCGCAGGCGGCGCATGATCTCGAGCCCGTCGGTGTCGGGCAGCATGATGTCGAGGAGCACCGCATCGGGCACGCGCCGGGCGACGGCGGCCTTGAACTCGCTGTCGCAGCTGAAGCCCTCGGCCTCGATCCCCTGCTGGTGCAGGGCATAGAGCGTGAGCCCCCTGATGTTGTCGTCATCCTCGACGTAGTAGATCATTCACTTCACCTCTTGGACATGATACACGCGCATCCGCGCGCCCTCCCTGCGCGCGCGGCATCTCGCGATTGCGGTCTTTGTGCGGCCGGCCGGAGCCGGCCGACTCAAGCGCGGCGGCCGGCCGGTTAAAACAGCCGATCAGCCGAAGCGACCGGTCAGGTAGTCGGCCGTGCGCGGGTCGGCGGGGTTCTTGAACAGCTCCGCCGTGGGCTTGTGCTCCACGAGCTCGCCGAGCAAGAAGAACGCCACGGAGTCGGAGATGCGGCTCGCCTGCTGCATGTTGTGCGTGACCACCACGAGCGTGTAGTTCTTCTTGAGCTCGAGGGCGAGCTGCTCCACCACGAGGGTCGAGACCGGGTCGAGCGCCGAGGTCGGCTCGTCCATAAGCAGCACGTCGGGCTTGACCGCGAGGGCGCGGGCGATGCACATGCGCTGCTGCTGGCCGCCCGAGAGGCCCAGGCCCGAATGCTTGAGCTTGTCCTTGACCTCGTCCCAGAGGGCGGCGCGCGTGAGCGACTCCTCCACGATCTCGTCGAGCTCGGCGCGGTTCTTGATGCCGAGGCCGCGCGGACCGTAGGCCACGTTGTCGTAGATGCTCATGGGGAACGGGTTGGGGCGCTGGAACACCATGCCCACGCGCTGGCGCAGGCTGGTGAGGTTGTAGTCGGCGTAGATGTCCTCGCCGTCGAGGGTGATGGTGCCCTCGATGCGGCAGTCCTTGACGTAGTCGTTCATTCGGTTGAAGCAGCGCAGGAGCGTCGACTTGCCGCAGCCCGAGGGCCCGATGAACGAGGTGATCTGCTTGGAGCGGATGTCGATGTTGACGTCCTTGAGCGCGTGGTGCTCGCCGTAGTAGAGGTCGAGGTCGCGCACGCCGATGCGCACCGGAGAGGCCGTAAGGTCCGGGGCGGCGGGCTCGGGCAGGGGCCCCACCTCGCGCTCGCGCGCCTCCGCGGCGGCCTGCGCGATCGCCTCCTGCTCAAGATTTTCGTTCATGCGCGTGCTCCTCAACTCACGTTCGGCGTTATAGCTCACCCGATGGTATTGAGGGGGCTTCAGGGAGCGGAAAGCGGATTGTCAGGGCTTTGTAAGGCGCGGCGCGCACGCAGTCGGGCACGCGGTTTGCGCCGAGGCCGGCAAGCATGGTCGCACCCGCTGCCGGCCCATGAGGGTCCGACGGAATTTCTGAGGCCGCGCGGTTCGCTCGGAGCCCGGCCAACATGCGGGACCGCACGCGTCGTATACTTTCGAGCACTGTGCCCGCGCGCCGCATGCCGTGCGCGCCGGGCCATCCGACCGACCTCGCAGAAAGAGCCGCCGTGCACCCCATGCATCTTGAACATACCGCCCAGTCCGACCAGACCGCCCGCATCGCGCAGGGCCCCGCCGCGCTCCCCCGTCGGCGCCGCTCGCGCCTCGCCACCCTCGCGCTCGGCCTCGCGCTCGCCCTCGGCCTTGCCGCCCCGGCGCAGGCCCTCGCCGCCACCTCGGGTTCCGACGTCATCTGCGGCAAGACGGCCACCGAGCGCAACATCGCCGCGGCCGACCTGCCCGACATCTCGGCCCAGAACGCCATCATCGTCTCCAAGGGCGGCACCACCTACTACGAGCGCTCCGCCGACACCGAGGTCAAGATCGCCTCGACCACCAAGATCATGACGGCCATCGTCACGCTCGAGAACGCCGACCTCAACGACACCCTCACCGTGAGCAAGACCGCGGCCGACACCTACGGCTCGAGCGCCGAGCTCGAGGAGGGCGACACCCTCACCGTGGAGCAGGCGCTGCGCGGCCTCCTCATCCCCTCGGGCAACGACGCCGCCGTGGCGCTCGCCGAGTACGTGGGCAAAAAGCTCGACTCCTCCACGCAGGACCCCGAGGCGACCTTCGTGGCAAAGATGAACGAGCGCGCCGCCGAGCTCGGCTGCACGCACACCCTGTTCGAGAACCCGAGCGGCCTCGACGCCGACGAATACGAGGGCAACATGCACTCCACCGCGCGCGACCTCTCGATCATGGTGGCCCACGCCATGACCCTCGACGCCTACCGCACGATCGTGGCCGACACCAACAAAGAGATCAGCGTCAAGAGCGCCGACGGCACCAAGCGCACCTATGAGATGAAGCTCCACAACGTTCTGCTCGGCAAAGACGGCAACATCGGCGGCAAGACCGGCACGACCTACGCCGCGGGCTACTGCTTTGCCTGCGCCTACGACAACGACGGCGACGAGGTCTACGTGGTCGTGCTGCACTCCTCCGACGACGACGCGCGCTATGCCGACACCACCGCGCTCGCCTCGTGGTACTACGGGCACAAGGCGAGCATCGACATCGTCGACTGCAAGAAGACCGTGGCCGGCACCAAGCAGCCCCTCGTGGCGCGCGTGGCGCTCACCGACTGGAGCGACAAGACCGTCGAAGCCACGGTGGCCAAGGCCGACCGCACGGTGAACGTGTTCTCGCTCGCGGGCGACCTTACGGTCGACGTGACCTACGAGGACCGCGCGGGCGGCGTGTCCAAGGGCGATAAGCTCGGCACCGTCACGCTCAAGCAGGACGGCGGCACCGTCAAGGAGGTCGACCTCGTCGCCGCCGAGGACGAGCCCGCGCCCAACCCGCTTGAGTGGGTGCTCGTGCGCGTCGACCGTGCCTTCCGCTCCGCCGAGGGCCGCTCGCTCACGGCCAAGAGCGCCACGCTGGCCACGGCCCCGAGCGCGAGCAGCGCGGCTTAAGAGGTCTGCCGGCCCGTCGTGCCCGGCCCCGACGAACCGCAAGCTGCGGGCGGATTTTAATCAGAAGCTTTGATTTAGCCGCAGTTGCCAAGGCACAAATGCGGGCGGTGGCCCCGTCTCAAACCAGGCCGTTGAGTGGACCTCGTCAATCGCGTCGTTAGCGGCGCAGCCTAGTTCAGCTTGGTCTCGCGGCGGAAGAGCTCCTCAACAGGCGCGCCGGCCTCCTGCGGCATGATGAAGCACTCCCCAACCGAGAGCGCCGCACCATACTTGCCGTGGTAGTCGCTACCACCCGTCACGAAGAGCCCGTGCTCATGGGCCGCCTCGAACGCGCGGACCGAGGCGCGCGCGTCGTTATCGGGGTGGAACGCCTCGATGCCGCGCAGGCCCGCCGCCACGAGGTCGGGGACGATGCTCCACGAATCCATCTGCTGCGGGTGCGCGAGCACCGGGATCCCGCCCTGCGCGAGGATCGCGCGCACGGCGTCCTTGGGCGCGGGGTAGGTGATGTCGTGCTCGGCAGGGCCGCCGTTCTTAAAGAGGCACGCATGCACGAACTTGAAGTCGGGATCGTTGTGATGCCGGTGCGTGAGGGCCTCCATGATGTGCTGCTTGTAGACGCCGGTGCTCTCGCGCCCGACCTCGAGCACCTCGTTGATGTCGAGGGTCTTGCCGCCGAACTCGGCGCCCGTGCGCACGAGGCGCCATGCCTGCCAGAGCGAGCAGGCCGTGCGCTGAAAGAGCGTTTGGGCCACGAGCTGCTCGAGCGGACCCGAGCCGTCGGACGTGGCCTCCATGCCGTAGGCGAGGATGTGCACCTTGCGGCCGGTCTTGCGGCTGCGCGCCGAGACCTCGGTGCCGGCGAGCACGGGGAACCCGAGCTCGCGCCCGCGCGCGCGGACGGCCGAGAGCTGCGCGAGCGTGTCGTGATCGGTGACGGCGATACCCGCAAGCCCGCGCGAGCGCGCCTCAGCGACGAGCTCGTCCACGTTCTTTGAGCCGTCGGAGAAGGTCGAATGCATGTGCAGGTCGTACGACCCCGCCACCGTGCGGCGCGCGAACGGCGCTCGGGCCGCCCCCGCTCGCTGCGACTTCTTGCCCATCTGCTGCCTCCTTGTGCGCGCCGCCCGCGCGGCGCCTCGATAACCCTACTTGCAGGCCTGAGCACCCCGCATGAGGTCCGTGCCCTCTTGCCCAACGAATCGCACGCCCTCGGCCTGCCCGATTCCCGGCCTCGGAGTCAAAGCCCGGTCCCATTCCCCGGAGCCTCGACTCACCTCGAGCGCGCGGTCACGTCCTCGCCTGCATCGAAACCCTTACGAGCCTTTGACCAGGTCCCATTCCCCGGGTTCCGGCTCGCCCGCATCGCTCTCCAACCCTAAAAGAAGAGCCTCCGCGCGTTCTCCCATGCGGCGCGCGCGATCTCCTCGGCGCTCTCACCCGTGCGGTCCACGCGGTCGTTGATGAGCGCATTGGCCGTGATGCCGATCATCGCCGGCTCGCACTCGAGCCCGCGGATGGGCTCGGGCGCCATGTAGGGGCAATCGGTCTCGAACAGGATACGGTCGAGCGGCGTTGCCGCAAAGGCGGCGCGCACCTCGTCGTTGCGCTTGAAGGTCGCGGCGCCGCCATAGGCGATGTGGCAGCCGAGCTCCACGAAGCGCTCCATGGTCGCCACATCCTCGCCAAAGCAGTGGAGCACGCAACCCGCCGCGGGCAGGCCCACGCGGCGGAGCACCTCGTAGGCGTCCCTGTGCGAGGTGCGCTCCTCGTCCGAGACCTCGTGGCGCAGGTGCAGCTCAACGGGCACGTTCTTGCGCACGGCAAGGTCGAGCTGGCGCTCCATGCACGCGATCTGCACCGCATGCGGGGCGGGCTCCACCTCGTCGTCGAAATCCATGTGGTAGTCGAGCCCGATCTCGCCCACGCCCGCGCAGAGCGGGTCGTCGAGCGCGCGCTCGAGCTGTGCGTGGACCTCGTCGGTGTAGGCGGCGGCGCCGTAGGGGTGCACGCCGGCAAGATACCTGAGCTCAGGGGCCTCGCCCGCGTTCACGGCCGGCAGGATCTCAGCCGCGAGCCAGGCGCGGTACGCGTCGAGCGAGATCTCGTCGCCGACGAAGTCAACGAGCGTGACGAGCGCGTCCACGCCGGCGCGCCGGGCGCGCTTGAGGCACGCGAGGGCGTCCTTCTCCCAAAAGGAGCGCAGGTGGGCATGGGTGTCGCAGAGCGGCGCCAGCGGCTCGGGCACACGTGCGACCGTCTTCTTCTTGGTAAAGGTAACGGGGCCTTTGCTATCGAACATCGGCGAGCTCCCTCGTAAGGCGCACGAAGTCCTCGCAGGCGAGCGTCTCGGCGCGCGCCGTGGGCGAGATGCCCGCCGCGGCAAAGGCGGCGTCGAGCGCGTCCTTGTCGAACCCGTTGGCGCCCATGGAGTTGCGGATGGTCTTGCGGCGCTGCGCAAAGGCGGCGTCGATCACGTGCGCGACCTCGTGCGGGTCGAGCCCCTGGGCGCGGCCCTCAACACGATCGATACGCACGACGGCCGAATCCACGTGGGGTGCGGGCATAAAGCAGCGCGGCGGCACCTCAAAACGCCCCGTGACCTCGGCATAGAGCGCGAGCTTGGCGGTGTAGCCGCCGTAGACCTTGTTGCCCGGCGCGGCCGAGATGCGATCGGCGACCTCCTTTTGCACCATGACCACCGCGCGGCGGAGCGCCGGAATGGTCTCGAAGAACTGGAGGATGATGGTGGCCGCCACGTTGTAGGGCAGGTTCGCCACAAAGACCGTGGGCTCGCCGCCCGCCGCCTCGGCGATCGCCGCGGGCGCGACCTTGAGCGCGTCGCCCATGATGAAGGAGAAGCCCTCATGGTCGCTCGCGTGGGCCGCGAGCACCGGGGCGAGCTCCGGGTCGGCCTCGATGGAGACCACGCGCGGGGCCTCCTGCAGGAGCGCGAGCGTGAGCGTGCCGATGCCCGGCCCCACCTCGAGCACGCGCTCGGTGCCGCCGAGCTCGGCGAGCTCGCAGATCCGCTCGATCACGTGGTTGTCGATGAGGAAGTTCTGCCCCAGCCGGTGCTTGGTGGCGAGGCCGAACTCCTCGAGCAGATCGCGCGTGGCCGAGGCCGACGCAAGCGGCGAGCGTGTCATGAGCATCCATCCCCTGGGCGCGGCGAGCGCGCCGTCTGTAGTGCCGATTTGAACGCGCACATTCTACCAAGACGCTTTTTGAGTTGTCTAACGTGCCGCCGGTGCGGGCGCGGGGGCACGGCGGCGCGACTCGTTCGCATCAGCGGCGCTCGCTTGGCGGATCGGACTCCGAACAAGCTCGCTCAAAAAATCAGCTCACCCTCGCCCGCCCTCGCTAGGTCACTTAGCGCCCCAGCAGGGCCACGACGGCACGCTTGGCCTCGAGGAACTCCTCGGTGAGCGAGAACTGCTCCCCCGCCGGCGCGGAGGCGCGGTCGGGCTCGACCACGCCCGCCACCGTGCTCGGCACGCCCGCCGCGGGGTCGCCCGCGAGCACGTAGACGCGGCTCGCCATCTCGACCGCCTCGTCCACGTCGTGCGTGATGACCACGCTCGCGAGCCCCAGCTCGGCGCTCATGGAGCAGTACCAGCGCCTGAGGTCCGTGCGCGTGAGGGCGTCGAGCGCGCTGAACGGCTCGTCGAGCAGGGCCACGCTGTTGCCCACGAGATAGGTGCGCAAGAAGGCCACGCGCTGGCGCATGCCGCCCGAAAGCTCACTCGGCCACTTGGCCTCGCAGCCCTCAAGGCCAAAGCGTCCCACGAGGGCCCGCGCCTGCTCGCGCGCCTTTTTGTGCGGCATGCCCGCGATCATGAGCGGGAGCGCGGCGTTATCGAGCACGGTGCGGCTCGGCAGCAGCAGGTCCTTTTGGAGCATGTACGACACGCGGCCAGGCTCGCCGGTGATGTCCTCGCCGGCGAGCTCCACGGCGCCCGCGCGCGGGCGTTCGAGACCCGAGAGCGCATGCAGGATCGTGGTCTTTCCGCAGCCCGACTTGCCGACCACGCAGACGGTCTCGCCCGGCATCACGATCAGGTCGATGCCGCGCACGACGTCCGCGTCGTCGCCCCAGCCGCAGGTGAGCCCCCGCGCCGCAAGGGCAGGCACGGGGGACGCCGCCGGGGCGGACGCAGCAGCCGCGCCTGTCGCGGCAACCACAGATGACGCCTCGTCCACGAACGCGCCTTCGCACTCGCAGCGGCCGACCATCTCTTCATGCATGCGCATACCCTGCTCCTCGCTCACCCTACACCCACGTCCTCAATCAAAACAATCGCCCACAGCTAAACGGCTTCCACTCACGCAGTGCCGCGCCCCCTTGCGCGCGCGGCCCACGCCTCACTCGCTCCTCGCCTACCCGTTACGCCAGGTACGAGGTGTCGAAGCCCGCATTCACGTCGAGGTTCTTCTTGACCAGCGAGTTGTCGTTCAGCCACTGGTAGTAGCGCGCCCAGCGGTCGCCGTCGATGGCGCCCCAGCTCTCGGCGTCCGAGATGTACTCCCCCGCCAAGAACTCCGCGCTCGCGGCGACCAGCTTGGAGTCGAGCTCGGGCACCTCCTCGCAGAGGATCTTCGCGGCCTTGGAGGGGTGCTCCACCGCGAACTCGTAGCCCTTCTTGGCGGCGCGCAGGAACGCCTTGACCGCGCTGGGGTTCTTCTTGGCGAACTTGGTGTTGGCCGCGATGACCGGCGTGTAGAAGTCGAAGACCTCGTCCATGTCGCGGAAGTTGAAGTAGTTCACGTCGTAGGCCTGGATCTTGGCGTTCTGCACCGCCCAGCCCTCGTAGACCCACACGCAGTCGTACATGTTCGACTTGAGGCCCGCCACGTCGTCGTCGACGGTGTAGGGAACCATCGTGAGCTTGGAGAAGTCGCCGCCGTCGGACTCCATGACCTGCTTGATGGTGGCCTGCTCGACGTCCATGTCCCAGGTGGTGTAGACGTGGCCCTCCATGTTCTTGGCGCGCGTGATGCCGTCGGTCGCGCGGCTCATGATGCCCGAGGTGTTGTGCTGGATGATCGCCGCCACGGCCTTAAAGCCGTCGTTGCCGCCGTCGTAGGCCGAGGCGATGTAGTCCTGGTAGCTCACGCCCAGCTGCGCGTCGCCCGAGCCGAGCGCGGTCTCGGCGGTGTCCTCGGCGGGCTGCACGATCTCGACCTCGAGGCCCTCGTCGGCAAAGAAGCCCTTGTTCTTTGCCACGTAGATGCCCGTGTGGTTGGTGTTCGGCGTGTAGTCGAGGCAGAACGTGATCTTGGTCTTGGAGCCGGCGGACGAGCCGGAGCCGCCCGAGGCGCCGCAGCCGGCCAGGGCGAGGGCGCAGGCGCCCGCCCCGCCCAGGAGGGCACGGCGCGACACGTTGGCGTTGAAGATGTTTGAGCTAGGCATTGTTGTTTGACCTTTCTGCCCGTTTCCAGGGCATGCAAAGGCGCTCGAGAAGATCGACCCCGCCCATGAGGGCGAGGGAGAGCGCGGAAGTGATGATGATGACCGCGAACATGCGGTCATATTGGAACGACTTGCGCACGCGCGTCATGTACACGCCGAGACCCGTGAAGCCGCCGAGCCATTCCGAGATGACGGCGCCCACGATGGCGTAGGTGGCGCTGATGCGCAGGCCGCTGAAGAGGTGCTCCGAGGCGGAGGGCAGCTTGACGTACCAGAAGATCTGCCGCTCGCTTGCGTCCATGGTGCGCATGAGGTCGATCTGGTCGGGGTCCACGGCGCAGAACCCGCCCACGAGCGCCACGGTCACCGGAAAGAACGTGGTGAGCACCACGAGCAGCACCTTGGGCAAAAGCCCGTAGCCGAACCACAGCACGAGCAGAGGCGCGATGGCGACCGTGGGGACGGTCTGGCTCACGGTGAGCAGCGGGTCGAGCGCCAAGTAGAGGGTCTCGAACTTGTCCATGAGCACGGCGAAGACGAATCCCACGGCAACGCCGATGCCGAGACCGAGCGCGGCCTCGGTGAGCGTGGTCCACAAATGCGAGAGCAACAGCGGCAAATCGGCTGCGAGCGCGGCCACGACCTCCACCGGGCTCGGCAGCATGTAGCTCGGCACCAGGCCGAGCGAGCACACAGCCTGCCAGACGCCGATGAGCAGCGCCACGGCCGCCACCGGCGCGAGCACGCGCTTGGAGCAGATCTTGGGTGCGAGCGCGGCCATCTTAGGCGGCCACGACGTTCTGCGCGGCGAACTCGGGGTCGCCCGGGTGGTACTTGCCGATCTTGCGGTCGGTGCTCATGACGTCGCCCTCGGGCTTGAAGTTGATCTTGGCGTAGGTCATCACGTGCTTGCAGCCGTGCGCGGCACCCACGAGCTGGCAGTTCTTGAGGATCTCCATGCAGCGCTCGTAGTCGCCCTCGATGGCCGTCTCGAACGGGCCAACAAAGTAGTCGATGCCCGTGGAGTCGATGTAGTCGATCACGGCGTCGACGGCATCGCAGGTCGCGTCGTCGTCGGGCGCGTCCATCGGCAGGTACTGGATAGCGATCGAACAGTTCATAAGCGCTCCTTTCCGCGCCGGCCGCCTGAGCCCGCGCGCTCCCGGGCACCGCGCAAAAAGCTGGGGCACCCACACATCTCCGTAGGTGCCCCAGCGAGCGTTTGCTATGGTTCCTACGCCGGCATTACCCGGATCAGGTTGACGGT
>CAVDTO010000048.1:0-10164 GCA_963611895.1 bacterium | reverse complement strand
CGCTTGCCACCGCTCAGCCCTCCTTGCCGGGAAGATGGTTGATGAGCGAGGCCTGGTAGGCCGCGCCGAAGCCGTTGTCGATGTTGACCACCGAGACGCCGCTCGCGCAGCTGTTGACCATGGCGAGCAGCGTGGTGAGCCCGCCCAGGTTGGCGCCGTAGCCCACGCTCGTGGGCACCGCGATGACCGGCACGCGCGCGAGGCCGCCGATCACGCTCGGGAGCGCGCCCTCCATGCCCGCCACGGCGATGATGACCTGCGCTTGCGCGATCTCGCTGCCATGACGCAGAAGGCGATGGATCCCGGCCACCCCGGCGTCGGTCACACGCGTCACGCGGTTGCCCAAAAAGCGTGCCGTGAGCGCCGCCTCCTCGGCCACGGGCAGGTCGCTCGTGCCCGCACAGGCCACGAGGACCTCGCCGTTACCGTCGGGCTCGGGAAGCTCGCCCACCACGCCGGCGCGAGCGGCATCGTAATAGGTGAAGTCGAGCCCGAGCTCGCGCACACGGGCGGTCTTCTCAGCCGAAAGGCGCGTTATGAGCACGCGGCGCTGGCCCGCCTCGCGCATGGCCTGCGCGATGCCGGCAATCTGTTCGGGCGTCTTGCCCTCGCCGTAGATGACCTCCGACACGCCCGTGCGAGCCCCGCGCGCGTTGTCTACCTGCGCGTAGCCCAGGTCGGACACCGCGCTCGTATGCACGCGCTCCACCAGCTCGCTCGGAGAGAGACTCCCCGCCGCAACGGCCTCTGCCAGCGCTTTTAGATCGGCTGCATCCATGGCGCCGCTCCCCTCAAATCGTTCACGAACACGCTAGCACATGAACCCAGGTCGAGGTCGAGTACGAATCGAATAGCTGGCCGCCGAGAGCGCCGAGGGCGCGCCGGCACCCTCCATGGCGGAGCCAAAAACCGCAGCAAGACCGGCAGACCGAGCGTACCCGCCAGCCCTTGCCCGCGCGCAAAAAGGGTCGCAACCCAGCAGAATCCGAGCATGGTAACCTTGTTCGACACGGCTAACACGAGCCGGCCACCAGCAACCGACCGCATCGGAGGCCCCATGTTCGAGAAGCGCCTCTTCTCCCTCGTTCCCCAGGCAACCCCTTACATCGTTGCCAGCGTGATCTTTAAATGGATCGCGCTCGCCTGCAACGTCTCCGTGATGTGGCTGCTCGCGAGCCTACTCGAGAGCGCCTTTGCCGGCAGCGCCAACGCGAGCATGGCGCCCACCGCGCTCGGGCTCGCGCTCCCCGCCTTTGCATTCGCCATCGCCCTGCGCGCCGCAAGCATCTACCTGGCGCAACGCATGGGCGACCATGCGGCCCTCGTCGCCGTCGGCCGCGTGCGCTCGCTCGTGTACGACAAGCTCTGCGCACTCGGTCCCGCATATGCCGAGATTGTCTCGACCGCCGAGGCCGTGCAGACGAGCGTCGAAGGGGCCTCGCAGCTGCAGGTCTACTTTGGCGGCTACCTACCGCAGCTCTTCTTTGCGGGCCTCGCGCCCCTCACGCTCTTTGCCCTGCTCGCGGGGCAGGCGGGCCTCCCTGCCGCGCTGCTCTTGCTCTGCGTGCCCGCGATCCCCGTCTCGATCATGATGGTCATGCGCAACGCCAAGAAGATCGGCGCCGCCTATTGGGGCAGCTACGTCGATTTAGGCGGCATGCTCCTCGAGGCGGTGCAAGGCCTCACCACGCTCAAGATCTACCGCGCCGACGAGCGCTGGCACGAGCGCATCGACGCCGAGTCGGAGCGGTTCCGCGGTGCCACCATGCGCCTGCTCATGATGCAGCTGCGCTCCATCTGCGTCATGGACCTGGTGGTGTACATGGGCGCCGCGCTCGGTATCGTCGTGGCAGCCTGCCAGTTCGCGGGCGGGGCCATCGGCTTTAGGGCGGCGTTTCTCACGGTGTTCCTCTCGCAGGAGTTCTTCTTGCCCATGCGCCGCCTGGGCTCGCTCTTCCACACCGCCATGAACGGCATGGCCGCCTCGCGCCGCATGTTCGACATCCTCGACGCGCCGGAGCCCGAGCGCGGAGATGCCGAGCTTTCGGGCGCAGGCGACATCGACCTCGCCGGAGTGGGCTACGCCTACGGCGAGACCGCCGTGCTCAAAGACGTTACCGCGCGCATCGGGCACGGGCAGCTGGTGGCACTCGTGGGCGAAAGCGGCAGTGGCAAGTCCACGCTCGCCGGGATCGTCAGCGGGCGCAAGGGCGCCTACCTGGGAGAAGTGCGCGTCGACGGCGTTGAGCTGCGCGACGCCTCGGCTGCCTCGCTCATGCGCACGGTGACGCTCGTACCCACCAACGGCTACCTGTTTGCCGGCACCTTGCGCGAGAACCTACTGCTCGCCAAGCCCGGCGCCACGGACGCCGAGCTCATGCGCGCGCTCGAGCGGGCGCGCATCGACTCGTTCGTGAAGAGCGAGGGCGGGCTCGACCTTTTGATCGCCGAGGGCGGCGGCAACCTCTCGGGCGGCCAGCGCCAGCGCGTCTGCATGGCGCGCGCCCTCTTGCACGACACGCCCGTCTACGTGTTCGATGAGGCCACGAGCAACGTCGACGCCGCGAGCGAGGCCGCCATCTGCGAGACGATCGCGTCGCTTGCCGGCGAGCACACCGTAATCGTGGTGGCGCACCGCCTGGCGACCGTCGCAGGCGCCGACCGCATCTTGGTGATGGAACGCGGGCAGGTGATCGAGGCAGGGACGCACGGCGAGCTGCTCGCGGCCGCGGGCGCCTATGCGCGCATGTGGGAACAGCAGGAATCACTCGCCGCCTTTGCGGCGGATGCGACGGCAGCGGACGAGTCGACGAGCGAGAAGGGGCCGGAGCACGGTGCGGCATTCGGCGGCGCGCCCGCTAACGAGGCCGAAGCCGCCAGCGCAACGACCCCCAACAAAGCCCCTGGTCACGAGACCTCCGCGCCCGCGCAACCACGGCATTCAGCCCCGGCAATCATGTTCCGCATGATGAAGCTCGTCTCGCCCCTTGCCGGCTGGCTTCTGCTTGCCGTGGCGCTCGGCAGCGCCGGCATGCTCGCCGCCGCCTTCGTGCCGGGCTTTGGCGCCTTTGCCCTCATGAGCGGCATGGGCGCGCCCGCGCTCGGCATCGCGCTCATCGCGGCCTGCGCGGCCTGTGCCCTCTGCGGCATCGCACGCGGACCGCTCCATTACGCCGAGCAGCTCTGCAACCACTACATCGCGTTCAGGCTGCTCGCGCACGTGCGCACTCTGGTCTTCGGCGCGCTGCGGCGTCTTGCCCCCGCCAAGCTCGAGGGCCGTGGCAAGGGCGACATCGTGAGCCTCGTTACCAGCGACATCGAGCTGCTCGAGGTCTTTTACGCGCACACCATCTCGCCCATCGCCATCGCCATCGTGTGCACGCTCGCGATGGAAGCCTTCTTGACCTCCATCGCGCCCGAGCTCGCCCTCGTGGCGCTCGTCGCCTATGCCGTGCTGGGGATCTGCCTGCCGCTTGTTGCATCCAAAGCCTGCGGATCCGCCGGGCGCGCGAGCCGTGCGGGAATGGGCCGCCTGAGCGCGTTCGTGCTCGACAGCCTGCGCGGCGTCTCCGAGACCATTCAGTTTGCCGACACCGACGCGCGCGCCGCACGGCTGAGCAACATGACCGCCGAGCTGGGAACGGTCGACGCGCGACTCCAGCGCCGCCAGGCCGCAAGCGAGGCCGCGGCCGACGCGCTCGTGCTCATCGCCTGCCTCAGCATGCTCGGTCGCGCCCTCGCGCTTGCGGCGGCAGGTGCCATAAGCATGCCGGCCGCCTTTGTGGCGACGTTCACGTTCTTCTCGTCGTTTGGCCCCGTCATCGCCGTGAGCCGCCTGGGCGCCTCGCTGCAATCCACGCTCGCCTCGGGCGACCGCGTGCTCAACCTACTCGACGAGGAGCCCGAATGCGCCGATGTTTTGAACGGGGTGGATATCGAGTTCGCCGGGGCCGAGGCAAGTCACGTCTCGTTCGCGTACGGCGAGAGCGGAACACCCGCCACGGATGGCGGCAGCGCGGTGAGCGGGAGCGGCGAACGCGGATCCGCATATCCGAATACCGCCACTGACGCAAACGGATCCGCCAGCCCGCACGCTTCAAACTGCTCCGCTAGCGACCTCGACGCCCGCACCTGCGCCAACGGCGACCCCGCCTCCACGCGTTCAGCAGCGGCGCCGCTCATCCTCGACGACGTGAGCTGCACCTTCCCCAAGGGAACCATGACCTGCATCGAGGGACGTTCCGGCTCGGGCAAGTCGACGCTGCTCAAGCTGCTCATGCGCTTTTGGGATGCCACCGAGGGCCGCATCTGTCTTTCGGGCACCGACGTGCGCGGCATCAACACGCAGAGCCTGCGCGCGGCCGAGGCGTACATGACGCAGGACACGCATCTTTTTGTGGGAACCCTGCGCGAGAACCTGCTGGTAGCGCGCGCAGACGCAACCGACGCGCAGGTCGAGGAGGCATGCCGCGCCGCCGCGCTCATCAAGCTCATCGAACGCCTGCCCCAAGGGCTCGACACCCCCGTGGCCGAGCTCGGCGATTCGCTTTCGGGCGGAGAGCGCCAGCGCATCGGGCTTGCGCGCGTGTTCCTCAGCGACGCGCCGTTCATCTTGCTCGACGAGCCCACGAGCGCGCTCGACGCCCTCAACGAGGCCGCCGTCATGCAGGCGGTGGCCGAGCTGCGCCAGCGCGGCAAGACCATCGTGCTCGTCAGCCATCGCGCCAGCACCTGCTCGTTTGCCGACGCGCGCATCTCCGTCGAGCACGGGAGGCTGAGCTAGATGCCGCGCCGCGCCGACACGCCCCGGGCCGCCGCCAAGCGGGCCGACGAGTGCCTCATGGTCTCGCAGATGATCGCGCTCTGGTGCCGTAGGCACCATACCGACGCCGCCCGCACGTCCGATGCCCCGCACGTTCGCTTAGGGCTCAAGACCGTTGCGCTCTGCCCCGAATGCGCCGAGCTGCAGATCTATGCGCTCGCCCGCATCGCCGCCTGCCCGCATATGGAGACCAAAACCTTTTGCTCGGCGTGCCCCACGCATTGCTACCGGCCCGCCATGCGCGAGCGCATCCGTGAGGTCATGCGCTGGGCCGGGCCGCGCATGATGCTCTATCGCCCCGTCGCCGCCATCAAGCATGCCGTCGTCACCGTGCAGAGCAAGAGGGTGCAGGGCTAAAGCAGGAGCGAAACATCCAGGACGCACATCCGGCGGCGCAAGCCCCGCATTAAAAGCCGCGCGCTCCCTGCGCAAGCAGGTACCATGGAGCAACCGACGCGCAAACCCGTTGCAAAGGACCGCCCATGAGCACTTGCCTTCTCGCCGACTGCCATACCCATACCGCGTTTTCCGATGGCGAGGCGAGCTTTGAGGAGAACGTCCGCGCCGCTGCCGCCGCGGGATGCCGCGTGATGGTCTCGACCGACCACCTCACCATGCCGGCGAGCATGGATCCCAAGGGCGAGGTGCAGGTTGTCGAGGCTGATCTTGCCGCCCACCGCGCCGCGTTCGAGGCGGCGCGCACCTTGGCGCAAGAGCTCGCGCCCCAGATGGAGTATCTCTACGGCTTTGAGTGCGATTGGTACGAGGGCTGCGAGCCCTATGTGGAGAAGTGGACCGCCGGCGCCATGGTGCGCCTAGGCTCCACCCACTGGATCGGCGATCCGGGCAACATCGCCGCCGGCGCCGCGCTTGCGCCGGACACCGAGGGCGTGGCCCCCGCCGACCCGGACGGCTCTGGAACGGGCTGGATCGACGACGGCAGCAACCTGCATGTTTGGCGCGAGCTCGGCGTGCACGAGGTCTGGCGCCGCTACGCCGACACCTGGTGCCGCGCCTGCGAGAGCCCGCTCGCGTTCGACATCATGGCGCATCCCGACCTGGCGATGCGCTTTGCCAACGAGGGCTTTGCGCCCGACTTCGACCTGGCGCCCTTCTGGGATCAGATGGTCGAGTGCGCGCACGACACGGGGCGCCGCATCGAGGTCTCAACGGCCGGCCTCCGCAAAACGGTCAACGACTACTACCCCACGCGCGGCCTGCTCGAGCGCTTTGCCCACGCCGAGGTTCCCATCGCCTTCGGATCGGACGCCCACCGCGCCTGCGACATCTGCTGGGGCATCCGCGATGCGCACGCCTACGCCTACGACTGCGGCTACCGAAGCTTCGACATCCCCCACGCCAACGGCACCTGGGAAACGGTCGAGCTCTAGCGCGAAACCGACTTGCGGCGGATGCTCAAACAAGCGCCCGCCATTCACTTCCCGCCAGGCACCGCATGCATATTGTGTTAACTGAAACCTGATTATTTTGTTAACTGAAAGTTGTAATTTTTGTTAACTGAAATCCGTATATTATGTTAAATGAAATCTGCATTTTTTGTTAATTGGCCTGGTAGAAGTCGGTATTTAAATGGCTATAAAATACATTCCCAGAATCGTCGAAAAAGAGCTCGATGAACTGCTCGACACGTTCGGGGCAGTGCTTATCGAGGGGCCGAAGTGGTGTGGGAAAACTACCACCGCCAGCACTCGTGCAAAGTCCAAATTGCTTCTCATGGACCCCGCCAAGAACTTCGAAAGCAGGCTCCGAGCGGAATCGGACCCCTCACTTGCCATCTCGGGAGAAACACCGCGCCTTATTGACGAGTGGCAAGAGGTGCCAAAGCTCTGGGACGCAGCCCGTTTTGAATGCGATGCGCGCGGAGGTGAACCAGGTCAGTTTATCTTTACCGGCTCGTCAACACCGATAGACGCCGACAGGCCCATGCATAGCGGCGCCGGACGTTTCGCCAAGCTGCAGATGGACACCATGACGTTATTCGAGCTCGGCCTTTCGAGCGGAGAGGTTCGCTTATCTGAACTCATATCGGGCAAGCACTTCAACGGTCCTCTGGGCTCGATGGATTCATCGGCCATCGCAGAGCGTATCGTGCGCGGCGGATGGCCGGGAACTATCGAGCGCAACGCACGAACTTCGGCAATGATGGCAAAACGCTATATCGATATCGTTGCGGAAGAAGACCTTTCGCGCGTTGACGAAACCCGTCGAGACCCAGAGAAGGTAAAGGCGATCATCTCATCGCTCGCTCGTAACGAGTCGACGCTCGCAACCATTAAAACCCTGGTGGCAGATCTAGATGGAGCCGTATCAAGGCAAACGGCTTCTTCCTACATAGCCTTGCTCGCACGCCTCAACTTTGTTCGCGATATTCCCGCTTGGAATCCGGCCCTACGCTCTCCCGCGCCGCTTAGGGAATCCAGAAAGCACCACCTTGCAGATCCGTCGCTCGCTGCAGCCGCGCTCGGAGCAACGCCGGAAACGCTCCTGTCGGATTTCAAGACGTTCGGGTTGCTTTTCGAATCGCTGGTGCTCCACGATCTGTGGGTCTACGCACGCGCAAACGACATGAATCTGTATCACTACCACGACGCGCGAGACCTCGAGGCCGATGCCGTCATAGCGAGCCCGGGAGGAACCTGGATCCCCGTAGAAGTAAAGCTCAGCTCCGCCCAAATAGGCGAGGCGTCCGAAAACCTCGCAGCCGTCGAACGCCGCATGGTTTCAGCCGGAAATAAACCGGCTGCCGCCAAAGTCGTCGTTATCGGATTTGGGTCGCAAGCACACGTTACGGAACAAGGCGTCCAAGTCGTTCCGCTAGACGTACTGGCACCATAGGCACGCAAACGCATCGCGCGCAGCATAGTCCACACTTCGTCACTTGAACAAATCCCAGAAGCTGAAAGTCGTCTTGTTGTAAATCTTGTTATACGCAGCCCTCTTGGGATTTTTAATCCAACCTGTGCCCTTTTTCCCGTAACCAGGAATAAGCGCTTTCTTTATAGTGCGAGTCGCTCGTCCTTTGGTGCGCGCCGAGAAAGACTTCCTCGGACTTGGCTTACGCATGCCGAACTTCATTCTGCATCAGCCTCCACAAACCGAGCAGGCAGTGTAGCCCTGAGACTGCGCGCTGGACAATGAAATTGCGATACTGCTCGAACGCAAATACCGGCAGCCTGCCTTGTGATACTTGCCTCCAGTGCGTGTGACATACACTGTTTCCGTATTTTGCTGAGCCTGGGCAGCTGCGGCGGCCTCCTGCTGCTGCCGAGCCTGTTCCTCTGCCTGGCGCTGTGCCTCTGCCTGCTGAGCCGCCTCCTCAGCTTGACGTTGAGCCTCAGCCTGGGCCGCCTCCTCGGCAGCTGCCTTATCAGCCTTCTTTTGTTCGGTAGCAGACGTATCGATCGAAAGCTGCATCACAACCAACGTCTGGCATTTGCCGTCATATTTGATTTCAGCTTCATTAGCTTGATAAGCATTCTCGTCATCTTGAACGCTGTCCGACGAAATACTGACCTTGTAGGTCCCCGGCCCAACTTTGACCTTCGTCTCAACGCCTATCTTGACGTTCTGCTGTTTATCGACCTGCTTGCCGCTCTTTGATTTGCCCGTTATCGAGACAGCGACTTTTGAACTGCCTTTTTCTTTGTCCTGCACGTTCAAAAGCAAGCTGAGCTTCGATACCGAGTCCGACTTCCTTGCTTTCGCCGAAGCAGCCGCATAAGCTGGATTCGGGGCAAAGGACGACGGCAGCGCGCCGCCTTGCAACGAACCGATAAGCGAAAAAGCAAATACCGCAACGATCAACGCGCAAGCGTATTTCAAGTTGCGGATCTTTTTGCGCGAGTCCATAACAATCGCCCTCCCAATAAGGTCAATCATCGATTTCGACGTTCTGCCCACCTTGCGGCGGCTCAGAACCTTTCAAGTATCTTAAACCAACCTTAGAGAGACCTTTCCCTTATCTCGAGTCGCTGCCGCAACATTGTCTGCAATCAGTCTCGGACGCTAGCAAACGAGCTGCCCAAGGTCGACCAGGCCTATCGCTGCCCCGTGGCGGGTCTCGAACTTCTCGGTTCCGCCGTACACGACGTAGCGCTCATCGGTCGTTACACCCAGGGTTTCGCCGAGCTTGTCGATCACGCCGAACGCCTTGGGGTTAAACGTCGACGAAGATTTGATTTCGATGACGCGGCGGGGCCGCCCGCCCTTCTCCACGATGAGGTCAATCTCGTTTTTGGAGCTGTCGCGCCAGTAGAAGAGCCTCGGCTCGCGGCCGAGGGCGTAATACTCCTTGATGACCTCCGAGACCACGAGGTTCTCAAAGAGGTTTCCGCGGTTCTGGGAAGAGAAGACCTCGTCGCCAGACTCCAGGCCGAGCAGATTCGCCGCGAGCCCCGTATCGTAAAAGTAGAGCTTGGGCGACTTGATGAGGCGCTTGCCGTAGTTTCGGTAATAGGGCTGCAGGCGGAACGCAATAAAGCTCTGCTCAAGCAGGGAAAGCCAGCTTTTTGCGGTGTCCACGCTTATGCCGCAGTCGCGGGCAAGGTCGTCCATGTTGAGGACCTCGCCCACCCTCGTCGCGCACAGCGTAAGAAAGGTGCTGAACTCCGAGACCTTGCGGACACCGAGCTCTTCGCGGACGTCGCGCTCGAGGTACGTCGCCGCGTAGCTGGGAAAGAAGTCCACCGGGGAGATTCCCTGCGCGTGAACGCGGGGGTATCCGCCCTTGAAGATGAGCTCGTCAAACGTCTGGCCATCCTCCCCCGCGCCCGCCAGCTCCGCATACGACAGCGGCAGCAAATGGTTGACGGAGACCCTGCCCGCAAGAGATTGCGAGATGCCCTTCATGAGCAAGAAGTTCTGCGAGCCAGAGACGACGTACTGACCCGGCGTGTTGCGCTCGTCAACGATCCCCTGCATATAGGAGAAGAGCTCGGGCACCCGCTGGGCCTCGTCCAGAATGACCTTCTCGCCATAGTGGTCCAAAAAGGCTCGCGGGTCGTCTTTGGCCAGCTCGCGTATGTCAACGTCTTCGAGCGTGACGTAGGTGTAGCCGGGGAACATGCTCTTCACAAGCGTTGACTTGCCGCTCTGGCGAGGTCCCGTGACGCTCACGACCGGGAACGTCTGCGCCATTGCGAGAAGCCTATCCTCAAGCGCGCGACGAATCATTGCATATCACCCACATCTACCTTGGCTTTTAGCTGCTACTCGTACTTTTGCACAAAGTCTACTCGTACTTTTGCACAAGGTCTACTAGTGGATTTGCATAAAGTCTATTCGTACTTTTGCACAAGTCCTATTCGTGGATTTGCACAAGC
>CAVDTO010000047.1:2092-10468 GCA_963611895.1 bacterium | reverse complement strand
TCCCTCACGCGCGCCTCGAGACCTTTCTCGATAAATGCCCTTCTCTCGGCATCGCCGGCATGCTCGCTGCCGGAAAGGATCTCCATGGCCTCCTCGACGAATCCAGTCAACCGGTCGGGGTCGAACCATCCTGCTCGATCGACTATCGCAAGTTGGCGAGCGGGCTCAGGCCCAAATGGCTTTGCCAAAAAGCCCCA
Source organism: bacterium (assembly GCA_963611895.1). Taxonomy (GTDB): domain Bacteria; phylum Actinomycetota; class Coriobacteriia; order Coriobacteriales; family Coriobacteriaceae; genus Collinsella. The sequence continues at coordinate 10,271 of CAVDTO010000047.1, read as the reverse complement.
GTCTCCCGCGTGAATCTCGGCATTCGTTTTGCCATACCAAAGGCAGTTCCCCGAATCGAAAACAGGGGCCAGCCTCAGCTCAAGCGTATCGATATTGCGGATGAACCCGAAATTGCGCCAATGGCGATCGGCATTGGCCAGAATGGAGTCGCAGACGAGCATCTTCGACAACCCCTCGCGAACCGCATCCTCATCCGCCCCCAGCCTTCCAACATGCTTGCACAGCCGATCATAGGGGGACGTGCCCCTTACGTTGCCGACGTTTCTGTGCAGGTAGTAGGCGGGAATGTACTCCTCGTGCCCATTGAGGAAGTCAGGACATGCGCAGGCGGGGCCGCTTTCGAGCTGCACGAGCTCATAGGGCACGAACTCGCCCTCTTCAAGCAGCCGAGCATGCAGCGCAGTGGCCACGCACTCGTTAAACGGCCGCTGGTCGTCCATGCCAGAACCCTTGAGCAGGATCCTCTGCCCATCTCGAATTACCCAGCGCTTGGGCAACTCCCCTTCGGACGTGTTGTCCGGGGAGTTCAGCCCGACGTTCGCTAGCCAGGCGCCCGACGTGTCGCGCCCGCCATCGAAATCGTTGTCGAAATAGTTGAGCGCATTCCAGCTCAGCGACTCATCGTCCGGGATAAGCCAATAGCAATCGGAAAGCGAGAGTCCATAACTCTTGATGGGAATCTGCAGGCCTTCTGAAACCCCGAGCTCGGTCTTTTTTGCCAGCAGCGAGGGCCGCGTATCGGGGATGGAGCGATGCGCCCACCACTCGTTGAACTCGCGCTTGCGCACGAGCCCGCCCGAGGTCACCGTGCCAAAGGGCATGCGCGCCTGGTCAAGGACCTCGGCCACGGCGAAGGGATACTCCCGATCAAACTCATACGAGACGCGAGCCACCTCGTAGTTCGCAGACATGAGCGTCATCTGAATGCCTTGACGGGCGGCGGGGGCTCTTCCTGCCGACTGCCGCTGAGCCAGATAGGCCTGAGCAGATTTACGAGAAACCTGCTTTCGCCCGCCGATCATCTCTGCCACCAGGACGCCCGAACTCGCAAGCTGGGAGATGCGCGCCTTAGTGAGGCCGAGAGCCTTGGCGGCCTCGCCCATCGTCATAAAATCCTCGGGCATATCCCCTCCGTTAAGCCGCATTCAATCGTTAAGTAAAATCATACGTTAAGCGAGCGGCTTAACGGACGGAAATATTTAACGAGGTCAGAGGGGCTTAACGGAGGCTGGCGATGTACGCGTAAGGGCGTCTGCCGCAGTGCGTCTATAAGAACAGGTGCTGCACTAAGACTTTGGCGCCGATGAAGATGAGGACGCAGCCGCCGATGATGGTTGCGGGCTTTTGGTAGCGCGCGCCAAAGAAGTGGCCGATCGCGACGCCGGCGAGGGTGAAGCCGAACGTGATGACGCCGATGAACGACGCCGCGGCGACGATGTTCACGGAGAGCGCCGCGAGCGAGATTCCCACCGCCAGGGCGTCGATCGACGTGGCGATGGCGAGCATGAAGAACTCCTTGAGGTCGATGCGCGCGGCATCGTGACTGCTTGCCGCTTCGCAGATCATGTTTGATTCCTCATGGCCGTTCCCGCTCGCGGCCTCGGTGTCGGCTTCGTTTCCATTTGCGCTGTCGCAGTCGCCATCGCCCTCATCGTGCGCGGCGTCCCAGAGCATCTTGCCGCCGATGTAGCCGAGCAGTACGAACGCGATCCAGTGGTCCACGGGCGCGATGAGCCAGAGGAATTGGCTGCCGAGTGCCCAGCCGATCACGGGCATGAGCGCCTGGAACCCGCCGAAGAAGACCCCGAGCACCGCAGCTACGCGCATGTTGAGCTTTCGCATGCCGAGTCCCTTGCACACCGAGACGGCAAACGCATCCATCGAAAGGCCCACGGCTAAAAGCATAAGCTCCCCGAGTTCCATGACGTCCCCTCTCGCTCGACGAACGCGCCGTTGCACCGGCGTGTCCGCGCGGCCTGCCCTGCGCTCCCGCCCGCGGATCCAAGCGGCCGGCGGGCTGCGCCCCGAGGTCCTCGCGCTAACAAAAAAGACCCGTGGCCGCGCAAGGCCACGAGTCTCGTTGATTAAGGCGCGCCAGGCTCAACGCCAGCATGTTGGTCGCGCCGCGCGGGTTCGTACCCGCGCCACTACTCCCTCGTTGAGCGCGTTATACCCGCACGACCTCTGGGGTTTCAAAAAGACCGCTTACCTGCCCATCGTTCGGCGAACGGCCTTCACGACCTCGTCGACCACCACGACGGAGAGCGCGCAGAGCAGCATCTTGCCCCAGAGCGCGCCCGAGAGCGGGACGGTCTCGAACACGGCGGCGCCGAACTCGGTGATTGCGAACTGCATGGCGAGCACGAGGCCGAAGACGCCAAGCATCAGCTTGTTGTTGCCCACGTTCTTGAACATCGGCACGTTGTCGAGCTCGCGGCAGTTGAAGGCGTTGAGCAGCTGCATCAGCACGAACAGCGTGAAGAGCACGGTGGCCTTCTCGCCCTCGGCGCAGCCCAGGAAGTTCCAGAAGTGCTGCGCCATGAAGATCGCCGAGATGTAGATGCCGTTGGCGAAGATGCGGAACAGCATGCGGCGATCGAGGATCGAGGCGTCGCGGCGCGTGGGCTCGTGCTTGAGCAGGTCGTCGCGGATGGGCTCGAGGCCGAGCGTGAGGGCCGGGGGCCCGTCCATGATGATGTTGATCCACAGCAGCTCAAGGGCGGTAAAGGGCGCCTCGAAGCCGGCTAGGATCGAGAACACGACCACGATGACCGAGCTCACGTTGACGGTGAGCTGGAACTGGATGAAGCGCTTGAAGTTCTCGTAGATGCCGCGGCCCCATTGGACGGCCTTGAGGATCGTGGAGAACGAGTCGTCGAGAAGCACCATGTCCGAGGCTTCCTTGGTGACCTCGGTGCCCGCGATGCCCATGGCGATGCCCACATCGGCGTTCTTGATGGCCGGCGCGTCGTTGATGCCGTCGCCGGTGACGGCCACGACGTTGCCGCGGGCCTTCAGGAGCTTGACCACGCGCATCTTGACGAGCGGTGTCGAGCGGGCGATGACCTGGATGTGCTCGAGCGCCTCCGCCAGCTCCTCGTCGCTCATCTGCTCGATCTCCGCGGCCTCGACGGCGATGTGGCCGTCCTCGAGCATGTGGAGCTCGTCGGCGATGGCGCGCGCCGTGCGGATGTTGTCGCCGGTGAGCATCTTGACCTCGATGCCGGCCTCGCGGCAGCGGCGGATCGCGTCGTAGACGTCGGGGGAGAGCGGGTCGGAGATCACGACGAAGCCGTCGAAGATCATGTCGCGCTCGAGCTCGTCCTGCGCCTCGTCGTCAAAGCTCACGAGCTCGCGGTGCGCAAAGCCGAGCAGGCGCCCGGCGTGGCTCTGGTAGTCCTCCATGAGGGCGTCGATGCGGGCGCGGTCCTCGGCACTCACGCCCGGGCACATCGAGAGGATCTTCTCGGGGTTGCCCTTGGTGTAGAGCATGAGCCGCTCGGAGCCGTCGTCGGCCTTCTCGCGCACAATCGTCGACATGTCCTTGTTCTGCGACGAGAACGGGAAGACGCGCACCACGTCGGCATCGCGGCGGAGCTCCACGTAGTCGCAGCCGGCCTTGTGGGCGGCCACGAGCAGCGAACACTCCGTGGGGTTGCCGATGAAGTTCCACGAGTCGCCCTCGGGCGTGACGTTCGCGTTGCCGTTGATGCAGAAGTTGCGCAGCAGCACCGGGTCGGCAAGCTCCTCGGGCGCGAGCTTCTCGCCGCGGGTCCACACGGTGTTGACGGTCATCTTGTTCTCGGTCAGGGTGCCGGTCTTGTCCGAGCAGATGATGTTCACGCAGCCGATGGTCTCGCAGGCGATCATCTTCTTTACCAGGGCGTTCTCGCGGCTCATCTTGATGATGTTGAGCGCGAGCGAGACGGCCACGATGGTGGGCAGGCCCTCGGGCACCGCGGCGACGATCAGCACGATCGAGGTGATGAACGCGTCGGAGACCGTCTCCCACGTGAACGTGTTGTTCATGAGGAATGTGGCGATCTCGATGGCGAAGACGATCGCGGCGGCCGAGCAGCCCATGACGGTGATCTGCTTGCCCAGGCGGTCGAGCTTCTCCTGCAGGGGCGTCGTGGACTTCTCGATGCTGCCGAGCTCCTTGGCGATCTGGCCGAACTCGGTGTCGTTGCCCACGCCGGTGACGAGCAGCGTGCCCGTGCCGGCGGCCACGAAGCAGCCGGAGTAGAGCATGTTCGCGCGCTCGGCCACGGGAGTCTCGGCGCCGCATGCGGCCTCGGCGTCCTTGGCCACGGGCATGGACTCGCCGGTGAGCGAGCTCTCGTTGACCGAGAGGTCGACGCTCTCGAGCAGGCGGCCGTCAGCCACGATCTTGTCGCCCGTCTCCACAAGCAGCACGTCGCCCACGACGATGTCGCGCTGCGGAACAAGCGTGGGCTCGCCGTCGCGCACGACCTTGACGAGCGTGTCCTCGTTGATGCGGTTGAGCTCCTCGAACGCCTTGGCCGACTTGCCCTCCGTGATGATGGTGATCACGACCGAGAGCGCGATGGCGCAGAAGATGCCGGCGCACTCCAGGAAGTTGTACTCGCCGCCCGTGAAGTAGCGGGCGATGTTCACCCCCAGCGTGATGATGGCGGCGAAGATCAGCATGAGCAGCATCGGCTCGGTCGATGCGTCCCAGATGCGCCGGGCCAGGGATTCTCCCTTGGCCTGTGTGAAGGAGTTGGCGCCATGTGCGGCGCGCGAGGCCTCGACCTGCGACGATGCGAGCCCCCGCTCGGCATCGCTGCCGGTTTTGGCCAGCAACTCCTCCCGTGAGAGCGTGTGAGCGTTCTCCACGGAATTCCCCTCTCATTTAGTTTTTGCTGCACATGGAGTCAAAAAAAGAGACTCCACGTACAGCACTCCTCTGTGCCGTACATGAGTCTCGTTCATTAAGGCAAGCCAGGCGCATGCGGACGGCGATTGTCCGCGGCCAGTATGTTGACTTGCCGCGCCGATGCGGCGCGACTACTCCCTCAAGTACTTCGCGAGAGAGGTTACCACAACATCCGCGCCGCGCGCGCGGACGCTTTACAAAACGCGCCGAAGCCGCCCGTGCCTCCGCCCGCGCCGTTCGGCAACTTTTAATAATCGACACCGCATGGGGCCCGGCTCCCTATAATCTACCAACGTAGGGAACGCGGGCGAGGAGGACCCATGCCAATCAAAGCCATCTCGATGGATATCGACGGAACGCTCACCAACGACGAGAAGGTCATCACGCCGCGCACGCGCGAGCGCCTGCTTGAGGCTCAGGAGAGCGGCATCAAGCTGCTGCTCTCGTCGGGGCGCCCGGCCCAGGGCCTCAAGAGCCTGGCGCGCGAGCTCGAGCTCGACACGCACGACGGCCTGCTCGTGTGCTTCAACGGCGCCTGCGTGATCGACGCCCAGACCGACGAGGTCCTCTACGAGCAGCCCCTGCCTGCCGACGAGCTCTGCCGCCTCATCGAGCACCTGCGCAAGTTCGACCTGATCCCGTGGATCACCCAGGGCGAGTACCTCTATACCGAGGACGTGTTCAACTGCATGATCCACCTCGAGGACGGGACGACCAAGAACATCGTCAAGTACGAGCGCGACATGTGCGAGATGCGCATCCGCGAGGTCGCCGACCTGTGCGAGGTCGCGCGCGCCATGCCCGTGGACAAGCTCCTCACGGCGGGCGACCCGGCCTACCTCAACGCCCATCACGACGAGATGTACGCGCCCTTCAAGAGCACGCTCAACGGCATGTTCACGGCGCCCTGGTACTTCGAGTTCACCGCGCAGGGCATCGACAAGGCCCACGCGCTCGAGGGCGCGCTGCCCAAGATCGGCATCGAGGCCGCGGACGTCGTGGCGTTCGGCGACGGCCAGAACGACCGCTCCATGCTCGAGTGGGCCGGCACCGGCGTCGCCATGGCCAACGCCGTGGACGAGACCAAGGCCGTGGCGCAAATGGTCACGCTCAGCAACAACGAGGACGGCATCGCCGAGGCGCTCGACAAGCTGCTCGGCTAGCGGGAGCTCGGCTACATGAACATGAGCACGGGGTCGTGGCTGCGAGGTCGCGGCCCCGTACCGTTTGCTCCGCGCGCCCGAGATGTGGGCCAATCTCGGCGAGCGCCGGCGCATAATGGTGAACGACCTGTATTGACGCGCGGGAGCGCGAGAGGGGAGAGCCCTATGCTCAACAATTTCTGCAAGACGCCGCTGTGGGAGTGCAACACCCAGCTCGTAGAGGTTGCCCAGGGCAAGCGCCCGGCCGAGCTCGTGATTCGCCACGCCAACCTGGTGAGCGTGACCACGCACGAGATCCTCGAGGACACCGACATCGCCATCGCCTGCGGCCGCGTGGCCTACCTGGGCATCGGCGAGCACACCGCCGAGCACTGCATCGGTGAGGGCACCAAGGTCGTGGACGCCACGGGCAAGTACGTGGCCCCCGGCTACATCGACTCGCATATCCACGTTGAGTCCGCCATGATCGGCTGCGCCGAGTACGCCCGCGTGGTCGTTCCGCGCGGCACCACCGCGATCTTCGCCGACCCGCACGAGTGCTGCAACGTCACCGGCATGAAGGGCGTGCGCGCCATGTTCGACGACGCCCGCCGCGCCCCGCTCAAGAACATGCTCACCACGCCCTCGTGCGTGCCGGCCGTCACGGGCTTCGACGACTGCGGCGCCTACGTTGACGCTGCGCAGGTTGCCGAGACCATGAAGTGGGACGACGTCGTGGGCCTGGGCGAGATGATGAACTTCCCCGGCATCCTCGGCGGCGAGGAGAACGCCCTCGGCGAGGTCTCCGAGACCCTCAAGGCCGGTAAGTGCGTGACGGGCCACTACTCGGTTTCCGAGCAGGACCAGGGCCTCAACGCCTACATCGCCTCCGGCGTGCGCGCCTGCCACGAGACCATCACCCCCGAGGACGCCATCGCCAAGATGCGCATGGGCATGTACGTGCAGGCACGCTACGGCTCGGCCTGGCTCTCGCTGCCGGGCTACCTGCCGCAGGTGCTCGAGAGCGGCGTGGACACGCGCTACATCTGCCTGTGCACCGACGACAACCACCCCAACACCCTCGTCTCCGAGGGCGGCATGGACCGCGCCCTGCGCGCCTGCGTGAACGAGTGCGGCTGCGACCCGGTGACGGCGCTGCAGTTCGCCACCATCAACGCCGCCCAGATGCTCGGCGTCGACTCCGACATGGGCGCCGTCGTCCCGGGCAAGTGCGCCGACCTCGTGGTGCTCGGCGACCTCAAGACCTTCGTGCCCGAGCAGGTCTACATTGACGGCGACCTCGTGGCCGAGGACGGCAAGCCGCTCTTTGACCACGAGCTCTACCAGTGGCCGGAGTTCATGACCAACACCATGAACGTGGGTCGCAACTTCACCGCCGCCGACTTCGAGATCAAGGTCGACCGTCCCGACGGCATGGCCCGCGTGCGCGCCATCGGCGGCGTGGGCGGCTCCACCATCACCGAGGACGTCGTCATCGAGGTGCCCGTCGTCGACGGCAAGCTCCAGGCCAACCCCGATATCGACGCGCTCAAGATGGCCGTGTTCGACCGCCATCACGGCGCCGAGGGCACGCACTCCTACGGCTTCTGCACGGGATTCGGCGTGCACGGCGCGCTCGCCCAGACCGTGAGCCACGACTCGCACAACCTGCTCGTGGTGGGCGACAACGACGAGGACATGGCGCTTGCCGCCCAGACGCTCGTCGAGTGCGGCGGCGGCGAGGTCGCCGTCCAGGACGGCAAGGTGCTCGCCCTCGTCGAGCTGCCGGTCTGCGGCCTCATGAGCGACAAGCACGTGGACGAGGTGGCCGCCGAGGTCGCCAAGATCGAGCAGGCCTGGTCCGATATGGGCTGCAAGATGCCCTCGCCGTTCATGACCATGGGCATCCTCTCGCTGCCCTGCGTGCCGGTGCTGCGCCTCACCAACCGCGGCTACGTGAACTGCGTGACCTTCCAGTTCGAGGACCTGCTCGTCGACTAGTTCAGTTTGCTGGGGCCTCGCGCCCCGTGTTAGGGGCCGCGTGCCCCAAGAAAGGAAGTGCCCCATGCGCTACGAGATCAAGGGCAACCCGTTCGGCGTCGTGGTATGCACGCTTGATGCCGGCGAGTCCATGAG
>CAVDTO010000047.1:0-2082 GCA_963611895.1 bacterium | reverse complement strand
CGAGGCCGGCGCCATGTCGTGGATGACGCCCAACATGCAGATGTCCACCAACGGCGGCGGCAGCATCGGCAAGGCCTTCGGCCGTCTCTTCTCGGGTGAGTCGATGTTCCAGAACGTCTACACCGCCCAGTCCGGCACGGGCATGATCGCCTTTGCCGCCAGCTTCCCCGGCGAGGTCCGCGCCGTCCAGATCACCCCCGATCACCCGCTCGTGGTGCAGAAGACCGGCTTCCTCGCCTCCGAGATGGGCGTCGACCTCTCCGTCTTCTTCAACCACAAGGCCTCGGGCGGCTTCTTCGGCGGCGAGGGCTTCATCATGCAGAAGCTTTCGGGCGACGGCACCGCGTTCGTGGAGCTCGACGGCTCCATCGTGGAGTACGAGCTCGCCGCGGGCCAGCAGATGATCGTCGACACGGGCCACCTCGCCATGTGCGACGCCACGGTCGAGATCGAGGCCCAGACGGTCAAGGGCCTCAAGAACAAGCTCCTCGGCGGCGAGGGCTTCTTCAACACCGTCCTTACCGGCCCGGGCCGCGTGTGGCTCCAGACCATGCCGATGTCGAGCTTCGCGGCGTCTCTTGCGCCCCACATCGACGGTCTCATCAACAACATCAACTAGTTTCTGTTCGTGAGGGGCCGAGCCTGCGGGTTCGGCCCCTGTTTTGTGCCACGTGGGGGAGGTGAGCCGATGAGCGCGCTCATGAGTTCCAATTACGCGTTTTACGTTTTGTTCCTGCTGCTTGTGGACGTCGGCCTGGTGTTCAGGCTGAGTCACACGCCCGGCTTCGGGCGCGAGGAGCGCTGGATCATCGGTCTCGACGTCGCGGCCGCCCTCACCGCCCTCACCGATGCCCTCTGCGTGGGCATGGGCGCCGATGCCGGGCAGTTCGGGAACTTCGTCTTCAACTTCTCGTTCGACCTCACGTCGGGCTGCATCGCGTACTTCTTCTTTTGCTACTGCGGCGTGCGCCTGGGTGCGCGCATCATCAACGATCGGCGGCTGTTCGCGCTGTTCAGCATCCCCATTGTTGCTCTCGTGGTGGCGCTCGTGGCCTCGTGGTGGACGGGCTGGGTGTTCAGCATCGAGCCCGACGGCACCTATGTGCGCGGGCCGCTCTTCGTGATTTTCGTGTTCGTGATCGCCAACGGCTACACCATCGGCTCGATCATCATGGCCGTCGTCTCGTACATGCGCGAGCGCACGCCCGTGCGCCGCCGCGCGCTCGTGGAGTGCGTGACCTACGTAATCCCGCTCATCGTGGGCACCATCCTGCAGTTCTTCTTTTCGAGCGTTCCCACCTCCAACATGGGCATGACGCTCACCATGCTGCTCATCTTCATCGATAACCAGGAGCGCCTGCTCGAGCGCAAGATCCTCGAGGCCCAGGCCGCCAACGCGGCCAAGACCGACTTTCTCTCGCGCATGAGCCACGACGTGCGCACGCCCATCAACGGGATCGTCGGGATGATCGCCATCGCGCGCGAGAACATCGAGGACCGCCCGCGCGTGGAGGATTGCCTGGCCAAGGTCGACTCCGCGGCGCACCAGCTGCTCACGCTGGTGAGCGACGTGCTCGACATGTCCAAGATCGAGAACGAGGGGATGGACCTCACGCCCGAGCCGTTCGACCTCATCGAGATGCTGGGCGACGTTCGCGAGCTCAACCAGTCAGCAGCGATCGACCGTGGCGTGACCACCCGCTCCATTTTCGAGGGAACGATTGAGCACCGCTGGCTCGTGGGCAGCACGCTGCATGTGCGCTCCGTCCTCAACAACCTGGTGTCGAACGGCATCAAATACACCGATGCCGGGGGCACGGTCACGGGCGTCGCGCGCGAGCTCTCGCTCGAGGAGGCACGCTCCATCCGCGGGCTCAGACTTCCCGAGGGCGACGTTGCCGTAATCGAGTTCATCGTCTCCGACACGGGTATCGGCATGAGCCGCGAGTTCGCGCGTCGCGTGTTCGAGCCGTTCTCGCAGGAAGACACGAGCGGGCGCACCACCTACCAGGGCTCGGGCCTGGGCCTTGCCATCGTCAAGAGGATCGTCGACGCCATGGGCGGCAAGGTCTCGGTTACGAC
>CAVDTO010000046.1:0-10582 GCA_963611895.1 bacterium | reverse complement strand
CCCGTGACGACGGCGCGGGTCGGAGGCTCCCTGAGTGCGGTCGCGACCGCGAGAATCGCCATGAAGTTGACGGTGCCGCCGCCAAGCGAGATCTGCGGGGTGAGCGCCGCCTGGAGGACGACGCATGCGATCGCGAGGTAGAGCGACGTGCGGTCGGTGTGTTTGGCGTTCTTGAACTCCACGTGCCCTCCCCTAGTTCGTGCTGGACGTGCTTGCATCGGTGTCGGAGCTGTCGTCGGAATCCGTCGCGGAATCCGACTCGACCTTGGCGTCGTCGGTGTCGTTGGCGGCCTGGACGTCGTCGGCGGAGGCGGTCTGGTCGTCGGTGAGCGACGTGATCACCAGGACCTCCTCGTTGTTCTCCATCGTCGCCTGGGCGCGCACCGTGATCGTGTAGTAGACCGAGTTTGCGGATTTCTCGACCGCCGAGACGGTGCCGAGCGGCAGACCCTTGGGATAGACCCCGCCGATGCCCGAGGTGATGATGATGTCGCCGACCTTGACGTCGGAGTCGGTGGTGACGTAGTCGAGCTTGAGCGTGCCGTCGGCCTGGCCGTGCAGCATGCCCTGGGCGCGCGTGTCCTGCACCATGGCCGAGATTCCGGAGTTCTCGTCGGTGAGCAGGCGCACCTTGGAGGTGGAACGCGAGACCTCGATGATCTGGCCGATGACGCCGTCGGAGCTCGCGACAGGCATGTTGAGCTTCATGCCGTCCGCGGATCCCTTGTCGATGGTGACCGTGGAGGTGTAGCCGTCGCCCGAGGTTCCGATGATCTTTGCGGCCGTCGATTTGAGGTTGTAGGTCGATTTGAGCTTGAGCATCTTCTCGAGCCGCTTTGCCGTCTTCTGGGATTCGGCGAGCTCGGCTACCTTGGCCGTGAGGCGCTGGTTCTCCTTCTTTAGGTCGGAGAGCGACTCTTTGGAGGCCGTGAGGTTGGAGGCGATGTTGCCGATGGCGTTGAAGGGCCGCGCGACGGTGGAGCCGGCGTAGCGGAGGGGCGTCATGACGACTTCGACGCCGGAACGCACGGAATGGATCGGCCCCGCCTCGCCCTCGCGGATGTACATCGTGAGAATGAGGATGGAGACGATGCATAAAACAATCAACGGGCGCATACCCGTTGATTGCTGTCTCGTATTCAGGTTCGTGGAAAATCCTCGCGATTTTGCCAAGTCAACCTACATCCTAAGCGCTGGTCTGAACGAAGCCGCCGTCGAAGGCGTTGGCCTCGAGCACGCGGGCGCAGCCGTTTACGACGTTGTCGAGGGCGGTGGGGCTCACGTTCACCGAGACGCCGGTCTCGTCGCGCAGGCGAACGTCAAGGCCTCTGAGCAGCGCACCGCCACCCGTAAGCAGAATGCCGTAGTACATGAGGTCGCTGGCGAGGTCGGGCGGGGTCGCGTCGAGGGCGTCCTTGACGGCCTTGGCCATCTCGTCGAGCGGCTTGTTGAGGGCGCGGCGGATTTCCTCGCTCTCGATGCGCACGGTTTTGGGCAGGCCGCTGATGACGTCGCGACCGTTGACCTCGACGTCGAGCTCGTCTTGCAGGGGGACGGCAGAGCCGACCTTGATCTTGATGTCCTCGGCGGTGCGCTCGCCGATGGCGAGGTTGTAGGCGTCGCGGACGTGCTGGAGGATGGCCTGGTCGAACTCGTCGCCCGCAACCCTGATGGACGTGGAGACGACGATGCCGCCCATGGCGATGACGGCGACCTCGGTCGTGCCGCCGCCGATATCGATGACCATCGAGCCCGTGGGCTCCTCGACCGGGAGATCGGCGCCGATAGCGGCCGCCATGGGCTCCTCGATAAGGTAGGCCTGGCGCGCGCCGGCCTGGATGGTGGCCTCAAAGACCGCGCGCTTCTCGACGGAGGTGACGCCGGAGGGGACGCAGACGACCACGCGGGGGCGCGGCGTCCACGGGTAGCGGCGCTCGGAGGCCTTGTCGATGAAGTAGCGCAGCATGGCCTCGGTGACGTCGAAGTCCGCGATCACGCCGTCCTTGAGCGGGCGGACGGCGACGATGTTGCCGGGCGTGCGGCCGAGCATGCGCTTGGCCTCGATGCCCACGGCGAGAATGCGCTCGTCGTTCTTGTCGATCGCGACGACGGAGGGCTCGCGGATGACGATGCCCTTCCCCCTTACGGAGACGAGCGTGTTGGCGGTACCGAGGTCGATCGCGAGATCGCCACCGTACTGGCCAAAGAACATATCCATCAATGAGAACAAGGTGACTCCGAATTAGCTACGAAAACAATGTTCATAAGTGTAGCCCAAGAGGTGTCGGTCTATTCGGGACCGGCGCCTCTTGGGCCAAAAGCCATAGATTACTCGGTGACGGCGTCGGCGGTCGAGGCGTCAGAGGAGCTGGCGTCGGCCACGCTCTCCGACTCGCTCGTGCTGGCATCGGAAGAATCGGTGGAGGCGTCCGCCGACTCGGTCTCCGTGCTCGTGGCGTCGGTAGCCGTGGTGTCAGCAGATTCCGACGTGTCGCTCGAGGCGTCGCTGGCGAGCGCGGTGTCGGTCGAGTCGCTCGAGAAGTCGAGGTCGATCGAGGCCACGGCCCAGCCGATCTTCATGTCGTTGCGCACGAACGTCACCGTATAGGTCTGGGTGCCGCCCTTGGAGAGCGAGAGCTCCACGGTGGCCGTGGACTCGCTCATGCCCTGGTCGAGAGCCTTGACGGTCGCGGTGGCGCCGGAGGGCACGCTCGAGAAGATGAGCTCCTTGGCCTCGTCGGACGAGGCGGCGATGCAGCCGTAGCCCTTGCTCGAGTCGTTATCGGTCTTGGCGGTGAGCAGCTCGTTCAGGACGGACTCCTGCGACGGGAAGCCGAAACCGTGCGTGTAGAGGTAGCCGCCCCCGCCGAGAAGGACGGCGAGCAGGATCAGGATGAAGATGAACACCTTAAGGCCCGTGTGGCGATGGCGGCGGCGCACCTTTGCCTGCTTGCGGTCCTGCTGCACCATCTCCTGCTCGGAGAGGGTGAAGAACCCCGTGTCGGACGGGTCGGGCATGAACTGGCCCGACTTGTCGAGCGGGTCGATGTCGCGGTAGTCGTAGTCGTCGTCGGCAGCGACCGCCGGGGAACCGGGGACGGTGTCGGTCGAGATGGCGTTGCGGGCTGCCATGGCGTCGAGGGCGTCGTGCACGCGCGCGAGCTCGTTCTGCTGCTCGGCGGTGAGCTGGTAGATGCCGTCGGCTGTGGCGTTGTTGAACGCATCAAGCGCATCGGCTGGGTGGCCGGCGGCAGAGAGCGCCATGCCGAGGCCGGCGTTGATGGAACGGACGTCGTCGCGCGGGCCGACGAAGTCGAGCGCGGTGCGGTAGGACTCGACGGCGTCCTCGGGGCGTCCGAGTGTAACGAAGCACTCAGCGAGCTTGGAGAGAGCGCCCGCGGGGGCGGGGTTGGTGCCGTCGATGGCGGCCTGGCGGAAGGCGGTGCCGGCCTCGGCGACCCTGCCCGACGAGAGCAGGGCGCTGCCCAGGCCCATGTAGGCCTTGTAGGGCGTGGCGTAGGTGGCGTCCTCGGTGGCGCCGGAGAAACTCTCGATGCCGCGCGCGATGTCGCCGCAGGCCACGAGGGCCTTGCCCTGGTTGGTGAGCAGGGCGCCGCGCTTGCCGTAGGCGCCGTCCTCGAGGGCGGAGGCGTAGGCCTGGGCGGCCTCGGCGTACATGCCGAGACGCATCAGGGAGTTGCCGCGCAGGTGGTCGGCCTCGCCGCAGAGCTCGCCGTCGACCTTGGCCGAGGCGAACATCTGGGCGGCAGCGGAATAGTCGCCGGAACGGTAGGCCGCACGGGCCTGCTCGAGAAGTTGAGCGTTCAAGATGGTCTCCCTATCTATTCATGGACGATCTCGACGCGGACGATCTCGTCGCCGGCGCGGAGCTCACCGATAACGTCTTTGCCCTCGACCGTCTGGCCGAAGACCGTGTAGCCCGAATCGAGGTTGTGCTGGGCGCCCAGGCAGAAGTAGAACTGCGAGCCCGCGCTGTCGGGGTCCATGGAGCGCGCCATGGCGAGAGCGCCGTCCTCGTGGCTGTTGTTGGGATTCGTGGCGAACTCGCCCTTGATGCAGTAGCCGGGGCCGCCCGTGCCGGGGCGTCCCTCGGGGCCCACGAGGCCCGCGGCGACATCGGCGCCCGTCATGTCGCGCGTGTTGGGGTCGCCGCCCTGGATCACGAAGCCGGGCACGTAGCGATGGAACTTGAGCCCGTCGTAGAAGCCCATGGTGGAGAGCTCGCAGAAATTGGCGACGTGGATCGGCGCACCGGTTCCGTCGAGCTTGACCTTGATGGTTCCCTTGGAGGTCTCGATCACGGCGACCTCATCGCCCTGAACGGCGAATTCCGGGGTGTAGAGCTCTTTTGCGAATCCGAACATGGGAACCTTTCTCGTCAGCGAATCCTGAATCCAAAAGATTCTATCAAGAACGAGGTAGATTCACCAATTCGGCATGGAGGAGCTAAATCTCCTGCTCGGGCTTCCAGGCCTCGACGTTTTCGTAATAGCTGTTGGCCGCGTCGGTTATGTTGCCGTTGCGCAGGGGCGCGAGCACATCGTTGTTGTGGGCGTAGACGCTCTCGCCGTCCGCGATCTTGAGCGACTCGTCCCACGAGAGGCAGATGGGGTCGATGCGCTCGTAGAGCCAGCCCGCAAGCTGGCGCAGGTGCTCGATGTCCTCCTTGTAGGCGGTGCTGTCGGAGGGGTTGAGGGCGTCGATCTCGGCCTGGACGGCCTGGATGCTGCTCCTGAGGTCGTAGGCGCCCTGCGAAGCGGCCTGGCGATCGGCAAGCGAGGTGACCGCATAGCTCCCGTTAAAGGATTTGGAGGCCTCGGAGAACGAGTCGGAGTCGCCGATCGAGACGATCTCGTCGTAGATGGACTCGAGCCTGCCGAAGAGCACGGAGTCGCTCATCTTGGAGGCCGTGCCGTCCTCGGAAAGTGCCGAGACGACCTTGGCGTTCGCGGCCGAGCCGCGCTCGCCCACCTGGCGCTGCGGGAACGCGTCCTTGGCAGCGGCGTTGAAGTTGCGGTAGAACTCCGGCATGACGCCCATGGGGTCCTCGGTCACGAACCAGTACCCGCCGAGACCGAGCGCGAGGATCACACTGGCTGCGATCAGGGGGGCGGGCACCTTGCGCTTGTGCTTGTGGTAGGCGTCCTCGTCGGGGTGCACCTTCTTGCGGCGTTTCTTCTTTTTGGAGTCGGCCTCTTCGGCCGTGCCCTGCGCGCTGATGATCGAGGTCTCGGAGGGGTCCGCGGCCTCGGAGAGCACGTGCGAGGCCGATCCCACGGGCTTCACGAGATGCTCGGAGATCTGGGCGTTCGAGAGCCGAGGGAAGCTCGAAGTGCGCCCGGCCGCCAGATCGGCGGCGGCGCTCTTGCTCGAGAGGATGCCGGGGGCGGGGCGGCCGCACTTGGGGCAGGTTCGCTCGCGGTTGGCGATGCGCGCGCCGCAGCCCTCGCAGAACACGGCCTCGACCGTCTTGGGGGTCGTGACCGGAATGGATTTATGGCAATGGAGGCAGAACCGGGACCCGTCTTCGATTGTTTCGTGGCAATGCGGGCAGATCATCCGGCCCTCCTTTCGCTTGCGGCCTTGCGTGATTTTCGAGATGTTGAGCGCTTCTTGCAAGCCGACCATAAAAAAAGAACGCCGGCTGGGCGCGGGGCCCATATGCGCCTAGGAGACGCCGCGTCCGCTCCGGCCGGAGTGCCTGCGCTTTTTGGGCATGGCCATGCGAATGCCCTGGTTGGACTTCGTGAGGCGCGCGCGGCGGTTCGTGGGCGCCTCAGAGGGAAGCCCGTTGCTCACGGGGCGCTCGGGCACGTGCGGGCGCTCGGAGCGCTTACCGATCGCTCCCGAGACCCGCTTGAAGAACTTTTTGGGCGAGGACTCCCCCGCCGTCACGTTGCGCGAGCCGCGCCGCAGACCCACGCGCACGCCGCGCCCGAGGCCCGTCGCGAGCTTGCGCGTGCCGAGCGTGCGGCTCTCGAGCGCGTCGGCGAGCTTGAAGAACGCCACGAGTGCGACCGCCACGATGAAGGCGAGCTGGCAGGCGATGCCGATGCTCAGCGAGGAGACCGAGAAGAAGCGCGGACACCCGACGATGCCTACGGCGAGGCCGCATACGACGAAGACGAGCAGCGCCACGCGTAGCGGGGTGAACGGTCGCGAGATGCGGAAGATCAGGGCGCAGCAGACGGCGCTCGAGGTGACGAGGCACATGGTCGAGAGCACGGAGGGCGCGTAGGCGAAGAACGAGCAGGCGCCAATATCGAGGCACGCGGCAAGGATGACGCAAACAGATGCCGGCAGCGCCTTCTTGAGGACGTTGGAGAGGAAGCTCCCGCTCACGCGCTGACGGTTGGGCTCGAGGCCGAGCACGAAGCCCGGGGCGCCGATGCAGAAGAAGTTGATGAGCGTCATCTGGATCGGTTCGAACGGGTAGGGCGGGAACGCGATGCAGATGGCGGCGAGCATCATCGAGAAGAGCGTCTTGGTGAGGAAGAGCGCCGCTGAGCGCTGCAGGTTGTTGATGGAGCGCCGGCCCTCGGCGACGACCGCGGGCATGGCGGCGAAGTCGTTCTCCACGAGCACGATCTCGGCCACGTTGCGGGCGGCATCGGAGCCCGCGGCCATGGCGATCGAGCAGTCGGCCTCCTTGAGCGCGAGGACGTCGTTGACGCCGTCGCCGGTCATGGCGACCGTGTGCCCCTGCGCCTTGAGCGCGCGCACGAGCTCGCGCTTCTGTTGCGGGGTCACGCGCCCGAAGACGCGATAGCGGGCCGCCGCGGCCTCGATTTTTGACGGTGTATCGAGCTTGGTGGCGTCGATATAGGAGTCCGCGTCGGGGATGCCCACCACCTGGGCGATGCCCGAGACCGTGCGCGGGTCGTCGCCCGAGATGACGTTCAGGCGCACGCCCTGCTCGTTGAAGTATCCAATGGTCTCCTCGGCAGAGGTCCTGATCTCGTCGCGGATGGCGACGAGCCCGAGCGGCTGCACGGTGCCGACGATCTCGCCCTCGTCGGTAAACCCGTCCACGCGGGCCACGAGCAGCACGCGGGCGGTCTTGGCGAGCGCGGAGACCTGGGGCTCGATCTTCTCGAACTGCTCATCGTTCAGAACGAACTGCGCGGCGCCCATCACAAAGGAGCCGGAGGCGAACGTGGCCCCGCTCCATTTCTTGGCCGACGAGAACGGCACGACGGTGAGGGCCTCAAGGCCTTCCTCGAACGCGTCGGCGTAGCGGGCGAGTATCGCCTGGCAGGTCTCGTTCGCGTCGGCCGCCGTGGCCCGGGCGATGCCTGCGAGCGCGCGCTCGACGTCCTCGACCGGGCAAGCGCACTCCCCTGCCGCCTCAAGCGCGTAGACGCCCTCGACCTCCATGGATCCCGTGGTGATGGTGCCCGTCTTGTCGAGGCAGAGGACGTCGACGCGCGCGAGCGTCTCGATGCAGTAGAGCTGCTGCGCGAGCACCTTGCGGCGCGCGAGGCGCACGGTCGCGATGGCGAGGACCGACGAAGTGAGGAGCACGAGGCCCTGCGGGATCATGCCGAGCAGGGCGCCGACGGTGGAGAGCAAGGCCGAGCTTATGCGCGCATCACCCGCGAGGTGGCGCTCGAGCGCCCAGAGCAGAAGCCCGTGGCCGCTGTCGTTGGAGATCTCGTAGAGGCCGTTCAGGCTCGACCAGAAGAGCGCGAGGCCGAGCGGCACCATGATCACGCTCGCAAAGCGCACGATGGCGTTCAACGAGCTCATGATCTCGGAGTTGACCTTCTTGACGTATTTGGCCTCGTTGTTGATCTTCGAGACGTAGTTGTCGGCGCCCACGTGCACCACGCGCGCGCGGATGAGGCCCGAGTCCACGAAGCTGCCGCTCATGAGCTCGGAGCCCGCGAGCTTGCGGATGAGGTCGCTCTCGCCCGTGAGAAGGCTCTCGTTCACCAGGGCCTCGCCCGCCACGACGACGGCGTCCGCGGGGATCTGGTCGCCGCGGCCGAGACGGATGACGTCGTCGAGGACGATCTCGTCGAGGTCAACCTCGCACTCGGCACCGTCGCGCACGACGGTCGCGCGCTTGCCGGTGAGGAGCGTGAGCTTGTCGACCATGCGCTTGGAGCGCAGCGACTGCACCGTGCCGATGCCGGTGTTCAAGAAGACGATGAACAAGAAGCCGAGGTTCTTCCATGAGCCCGTGAGGGCCACGAGCACGGCGAGGACGAGGTTCACGAGGTTGAAGATCGTGCAGAGGTTCTCGAGAAAGAGCTCGCGCACCGACTTGGTCTTGAGCTCGGTGTTGACGTTGACCTTGCCGGCGGCCACGCGCTCCGCGACCTCCTCGGTCGTGAGGCCGATCGCGATATCCTCGTCGTTCATGAGCTGCACCGCCAGATTCGCCCGATATGGAAAGACCGCCCGCGCCAATCGCGCGAACGGCCGATAAGTACAAGGTGGTGCCCCATGTTGGATTCGAACCAACGGCCTTCTGCTCCGGAGGCAGACGCTCTAATCCCCTGAGCTAATAGGGCACGTGTGGGCCATTATAGCCAAGTCGCGCGCGAGTGCAAAACAGAGATGGCTAACTTATGGGCCGTATGAGCGCCCGTTAGTATAAACTTCTAGCACTTGTACTTAACGAGCCAAGAAACTTCAAAGGGGACCTGCACATGATCGCGATTCTCAAAAAGGAAACGCCCGAGGCCTCGGTCGCGCACATCGTCGAGTGGATCGAGAAGAAGGGTCTCAGCTGCGACGTCTCGCGCGGCGAGAACGAGACCGTCATCGGACTTGTGGGCGACACCACCAAGATCGACCCGTTCCTTCTCGAGTCGATGGACGTCGTAGAGCGCGTGCAGCGCGTCTCCGAGCCGTTCAAGAAGGCGAACCGCAAGTTCCACCCCGAGGACTCCGTCATCGATTGCGGCCACGGCGTGAAGATCGGCGGCGGCGAGTTCCAGGTCATCGCCGGCCCCTGCTCCGTCGAGGGCGAGAACCTCATCCGCATCGCGCGCCGCGTGCACGCGGCCGGGGCGACCATGCTGCGCGGTGGTGCCTACAAGCCCCGCACCTCCCCTTATGCCTACCAGGGCATGGGCCCCGAGGGCCTCGATTTGCTCTGCGAGGCCTCGGCCGAGCTCGACATGCCGATCGTCACCGAGATCATGGACGCCCGCGACGTGCAGCTCTTCCTCGACAAGGGCATCGACGTCATGCAGATCGGCGCCCGCAACGCCCAGAACTTCCCGCTGCTCAAGGAGGTCGGCCGCACGCAGGTGCCGGTGCTCCTCAAGCGCGGCATGTCGGGCACGGTCGACGAGCTGCTCATGGCAGCCGAGTACATCATGAGCGAGGGCAACAACAACGTGATCCTCTGCGAGCGCGGCATCCGCACCTTCGAGACCCGCACGCGCAACACCTTCGACCTGAACGCGATCCCGGTGCTGCATCATCTCTCGCACCTGCCCGTCGTGGCCGACCCGAGCCACGCGACCGGATACACCCGCTACGTGGAGCCCATGGCGCTCGCCGCCACGGCCGCGGGCGCGAACGGCCTCGAGATCGAGGTCCACGATGACCCGAGCCACGCCTGGTCGGACGGCGCGCAGGCGCTCACCCCCGACCAGTTCGACGAGACCATGCGCCGCATCATGGCCATCCGCGAGGTCATCGCCCCGCTCGCCGCGACGTCCAAGGCCGGCGCATAGCGCATGGGCGAGGTACGCAACTCAAAGGTGTCCCAAGACGGTCCCAAGTGCGCGGGCATCGTGGGCCTGGGGCTCATCGGCGGAAGCTTCGCGCGCGGGTACGCCGCCGCGGGCGCCAAGGTCCTTGCCTGGGACCCCGATCCCGACACGATGTCCGTGGCCCGCATGGGCACGGTTGACGGCGTCCTCGAAGATGCCACGCTCGGCGAATGCGACATCATCGTGCTCGCCGCCTACCCCAAGGCCTGCATCGAGTGGCTCGAGGCCCATGCCGAGACCCTCGCCGACGCCACCGACACCGAGGGCGTGTGGGGACCGATCGTGATCGACACGGGCGGCGTCAAGGGCGCCGTGTGCGAGCGCGCCTTCGAGCTCGCGCGCTCGCACGGGTTCTTCTTCGTGGGCGCCCACCCCATGGCGGGCACCCAGTACTCGGGATTCGCCCACGCGCGCGCCGACCTCTTCGAGGGCGCCCCGCTCGTGCTCGTTCCGCCCGAGGTCGACGACAACCTCAAGCTCGACCTGCTCGGCCAGGTGCGCGAGATGGTGCGCCCGCTCGGCTTTTCCAGCTTCAGCGTGACGACGGCCGAGACCCACGACCGCGTCATCGCCTTCACGAGCCAGCTCGCGCACGTGGTCTCCAACGCCTACGTCAAGAGCCCGACCGCGCAGGAGCACCACGGGTTCTCGGCCGGCAGCTACCGCGACCTCACCCGCGTGGCCCACCTCAACCCCGACATGTGGTGCGAGCTCATGATGGACAACGCGGGCGCCCTCGCGTTCGAGATCGACCAGATCACGGGCTCGCTCGCGGCCTACAGCAAGGCGCTCAAGAGCGGGAACGCAGACGAGCTGCGCGAGCTTCT
>CAVDTO010000045.1:0-10631 GCA_963611895.1 bacterium | reverse complement strand
CGTCAGGGCATCGAGTAGGTTTCGGCCGGCGTGAACGCGCGGCCAGCGCAACGGGCGCAGATATAACGCGCGATTAGCGCGCAGATGACAGAGCACCGCTCGCATGTGCCCGGCATGGGCGCGCGGGCGGCGCATCGTTTTGAGGGAGGCAACATGCTCGAGGGTGCATACGACGTCGTTGCGCAGACGCCGCTGGGGCGCAAGCGCGGCTGCGCGGTCTTTGCCAAAAACGACGCCGGCAAGATGACCGTGCGGCTCGAGGTCTCGGGCGCCACGTTCAGGCTCGAGCGGGCGCGGATCGCGGGCGATGAGTTCGAGCTCGAGGGGACCGTCAGCATCCTGCTTTTCGGCACTGCGCCGTTCACCTGCACGGGGCGCGTCGAGGGCGACCGGATCGAGGCAACCGCCGTCTCCAAAAACATATCCATAGAAATGTCGGGCACGCGCATTTAGCGCGGTGCGTGCGGTACAATCCCTCCGTTTTCGTTAACAGAGGGGGTCATATGGCGTTTGACAAGGCAAAAGCGCACCTCGACGCGGCCGGATTCGGCGACCGCGTGATAGTTCCCGAACAGGAGACGCCGACGGTCGAGGCGGCTGCTGCGGCACTCGGCACCGCGCCCGAGACCATCGCCAAGACCATGGCGTTCTACGTTGAGGACGCTCCCGTCCTCGTGGTCTGCGCGGGCGACGGCCGCGTGAACAACTCGCTGTTCAAGAAGTTCTTCCATGCCAAGGCCAAGATGATCCCGGGCTCCGAGGTCGAGGTCGCCATCGGTCATGCGCCGGGCGGCGTCTGCCCCTTTGGCGTGAACGACGGCGTGCGCGTCTACGTGGACGAGTCGCTCAAACGCTTTGAGTTCGTGTACCCGGCCTGCGGCGACGACCGCAGCGGGGTTCGTCTTGCGGTGGATGAGCTCGAGCGGGCGAGCGGTGCTCTGGGTTGGGTCGATGTTTGCAAGGGATGGCGAGACGATGAGTAACGCAAGCGCCAAGTCCGGTTCGTCCTCGATCACGCTTCGCCAGTGGCTCCCGCTCGTGGGCCTCACCTGCGCGGCGTTCGTCTTCAACACCTCTGAGTTCATGCCCGTGGGCCTGCTCACCGACATCGGCTCGTCGTTCTCGCTCTCCGAGGCGACGACCGGCCTCATGATCTCCATCTACGCTTGGGGCGTCATGATCCTCTCGATGCCGCTCATGGTGTTTGCCTCGCGTTTTGAGTTCAAGCGCATGCTGCTCGGCGTGGTGGCGCTGTTCGCTGTGGGCCAGTTCTGCTCGGCCGTGGCGCCCACGTTCCCGCTGCTCGTGGCCGCGCGCCTGCTCGTTGCCTGCGCGCACGCCGTCTTTTGGTCGGTTGCCTCCATCATGGCCACGCGCCTGGTCGACGTTAAGCACGGCCCGCTCGCCATCTCGATGATCGCGACCGGCTCCTCCATCGCGCAGATCGCGGGCCTTCCGCTCGGCCGTGCCATCGGCCTTGCCGTGGGCTGGCGCATGACCTTTACCGTGGTGGGCATCGTCGCGGTCATCGTGGTGCTCTATCAGGCCGCAGTGTTCCCGGCCATGCCGGCCGGCGAGCCGTTCAGCATGCGCGAGCTGCCGGCGCTCTTCAAGAACCGCTTCTTGATCGCGCTCTACGTGGCCACGGTCTTTATGGCCACGGGCTACTACGTGGCCTACAGCTACATCGAGCCGTTCCTGCAGCAGGTGGGCGGCATCGATGCCGGCATCATCACGCTCTCGCTCACGGCCTTCGGCGTGGCCGGCCTTGCGGGCAGCTTTGCGTTCGGCCGCCTGTACGATGGGCACCGCCGTGCGTTCCTCACGATCGTGCTCGTGGGCGTGTGCGCCGCCATGCTGGCACTGCGCGCCTCGGTGGCGTCGATTGCACTCGTGTTCGCCATCTTCTTCATGTGGGGCGCGTGCGCCACGGCGTTCAACGTGGCGTTCCAGGCCGAGCTCATCGACCATACGGAGCTCGACCAGTCGGCGGTCGCCATGTCGATTTTCTCGGGGCTGTTCAACCTGGGTATCGGCACGGGCACGGCCATCGGCGGCGCGGTGGTCTCGGGCATCGGTATCTCGTTCGTGGGATTCGTGGGCGGCGCCGTTGCCGCCGTGGGCGTGCTCGTGTGCATCCTCTGGCTCTTCCGCGAGCTGTAGGGGAGCAGCTGGGCGAGATGTAGGGAAGCGACTGGGCGAGATGTTGCGGCTGGCAGCTGCGATGGCTTGAGTCTTGTTCGGCGCGCTCGCGTTGGACGCTTTGTTTGAGGCGCCTTCAATCGCATATGGCTTATTTGGGCCCGGTCTGGGAGTTTCCCAGATCGGGCCTTCGTTATTTGGCTGCTGTCGTCTCGCTGCAAGGGTTCATGCATGCGTTCGGTGTGGACGGGCCATCGGTGCTCAGTTCGCTTTTGCGGCTCTGCTGCCCGGTCGCGCCTGCGCGCGGCTCCTTCTGCCCGCGCTTTTGCGGTACTGTTGAGGGCGTTTGTTCGCTAAACAGGGGAGGCCCGCCATGTGGTT
Source organism: bacterium (assembly GCA_963611895.1). Lineage (GTDB taxonomy): Bacteria > Actinomycetota > Coriobacteriia > Coriobacteriales > Coriobacteriaceae > Collinsella. Next base: position 8,108 of record CAVDTO010000045.1, on the reverse strand, counting down.
CGAGGAGACGACGTTCTATCAGATCTATCCGCTCGGCTTTTGCGGCTGTGCGCACGAGAACGCGCCTGCTGGTGCTGACGGAGCGAGCGATGTAGCCTCGGCTATGACGGGGAAGACCGGCGAGGTCGAGCCGTGCGAAACGGCTTATGAGGTCGCCGCGGCGGACGTTTCGGATGGTTCCGCCGCCGCGTCCACAGCGTCCGAACGCGCACAATCCCCGATCCTCAAGATCGTCGACTGGGCCGATTATCTGGCCAGCTTGCACGTGGGCGCGGTGCTGCTCAATCCCGTGTTCGAGTCGGACTCGCACGGTTACGACACGCGCGACTTCCGCCTCATCGACCGACGCCTCGGCACCAATGGCGACTTCGCCCGCGTGTGCTCGGTGCTCCACGAGCACGGCATCCGCGTGGTGCTCGATGCCGTGTTCAACCACGTGGGCCGCGGCTTCTGGGCCTTCCGCGACGTGCGGGAGCGCCGCTGGGACTCGCCCTACAAGGATTGGTTCCATATCTCGTTCGAGGGCGACTCGTGCTACGGCGACGGCTTTTGGTACGAGGGCTGGGAGGGCCACTTTGAGCTCGTAAAGCTTAACCTGCAGAACCCGGCCGTGGTGGACTATCTGCTCGATTGCGTGCGCTTTTGGGTGGAGGAGTTCGGCATCGACGGCCTGCGCCTCGACGTCGCCTACATGCTCGACCGCGGGTTCATGGAGCGCCTGCGCAGCTTCGTGCGCGAGCTCGCGCCGGAGTTCCCGCTCATCGGTGAGACGCTCCACGGCGACTACAACCAGATCGTGAACGACCGCATGCTCGACTCCTGCACCAACTACGAGTGCTACAAGGGCCTTTATTCGAGCTTCAACTCGCAGAACATGTTCGAGATCGCGCATTCGCTGCACCGTCAGTTCGGCGGCGACCCTTGGTGCATCTACCGTGGCAGGCACCTGCTGAGCTTTGCCGACAACCACGACGTGCCGCGCCTGGCGAGCATCCTCACCGACAAAGCATGTCTGCAGCCTGCTTACGGCATGCTCTTCGGCATGCCGGGGATCCCGTGCCTCTACTACGGGAGCGAGTGGGCGGCCGAGGGCACCAAGGGCGGCCCCGAGGGCGATTGGGCCCTGCGCGCGAGCTTCGATGTGCCGGCGCCCAACGAGCTTACCGGGTTCATCAAAAAGCTTGCGGCCCTGCGTGCTGCCGGGGACGCCGCGGCGCGGGCGCTCAACTACGGCGATTATCGCAACGTGCAGATCCAAAACAAGCAGCTGTTTTTTGCGCGAACTGCGGAGGGCGCTCAGGTCTACGTGGCGGTGAACGCCGTAGCAGAACCCTTCACCTTCCACGAGGGCGAGCTCACGGGCTCCTTCGTCGACCTGCTGGCCGACACCGACGAGACGGTCGAACTCGAAGGTGCGCTCGATCTCGCGCCCTACGAGGTGCGCTACCTGCTGAGGGCTTAGGCGGGTGGATCTCTGTTCCACTCGAGCATTTGGTCTATTTGCGTCGGTCCGCCACCTCTTGTTTGGTGGCGCTGGGTTTTGAGTTTTGGTCCGTCGGGTGCGCCTCCCACTTAGCCTGTGGAATGCCCCGACGAACTACTCATATATGGGTAGCTTGGGCCTTATAAGAGGGCAATTGCGCATATATGAGTAGTTTTGAGGTTGTGTGAGCGGTGCGTTTCGGCATAGATGCGCCGCTCTTATTTACGGAAAAGTGTCGAAATCTGGCCTCTTAAACTTCGGAAAAGTGTCGAAAACGGGCACTTGCGAATGCGGAAAAGTGTCAAAAACTGGCCTTTACAATTGCGGAAAAGTGTAAAATACCTGCTAGAAGGTTTGTAATATAAACGTCGGAGGCAACGTGTTCGAGCGCAAGGCAATCTCGAAGTTTGAGAACTGGTACGAGCATAGCCCGCATAAGGCCCTGCTCGTAAAGGGCGCGCGCCAGGTCGGTAAAACCTACCTCATCAAAGCCTTTGCGGCTGAGCGTTTTGAGAACGTCGTGGCCTTCGACATGGTTGCCGACACCGCAGCGAGGGATTCCTTCGCATCTGCAACGAGCGTCGATGATCTGTTCCTGCGCATGAGCGTTGCTGCCGACGCACCCATGGTCGCCGGCAAGACGCTCATCTTTATTGACGAGGTCCAGTTCTGCCCCAACGTCGTCACCTTCATCAAGTACCTCGTGCAGCGCGATGACTATCGCTTTGCCCTCTCCGGTTCGCTGCTCGGCGTTGAGATCGAGAACATCGATTCCTTGCCGGTTGGCTATGTGGACCAGGTTGAGATGTACCCGATGGATTTTGAGGAGTTCTGCTGGGCCAATGGCCTCGACAAGGGCGTCTATCCGATGGCCGAATCTCTTGCCAGGGACGAGAAGGAACTCCCTGAGTATCTCTTTGACAGGCTCATGTCGCTCTTCCACCGCTATCTCATGGTTGGCGGCATGCCCGATGCCGTGGCGGCTTTCGTGGGTTCGGGAAACCTCGATGAGGTCCGTCGTGTCCATGAGAACATTCACGACCTCTATCGCTACGACATCACAAAGTACGCGCCCGAGGAGCTTCGGCTCGTCATTCGAGACATCTACGACCTCATTCCAAGCGAGCTTGGCTCCAAAAACAAGCGCTTTAAGTTGAGCTCGATCGAGGGCGTCAAGCGCTTCTCGCAAGTGACGGATCATTTTTTGTGGTTGGCAAAGGCGGGCGTGGCGTTGCCGGTCTACAGCGTGAGCGCGCCGACCTCTCCGCTTTTGCTCGGTGAACAGAGGAATCTCTTCAAGCTTTTCTACCTCGATACGGGAATGCTGCTCTCCTCGTATCCAAAGAGCGTGGCGCAGGCGCTTCTGGCCGTAGAGGCAGAGGACGGACCAAAGGTGAACCTGGGCGCCGCCTACGAGGGCTTTGTTGCCCAGGAACTCAAGGCGCACGGATTTGCTCTGAGGTACTTTGCGTCGAAGAAGATTGGCGAACTGGACTTTGTCGTGGAGGACCGCGGGGGAGAGATCGCCGCCATCGAGGTGAAGTCGGGTAAGGCGTATACGCGCCATGCCGCGCTCGATAACGCGCTGGGCGTGAAAGGTTACTCCATCGACTCCGCGATCGTGCTCGCAGAAGCGAACGTTCATAGAGACGGTAAGGTTCTCTACCTGCCGATTTTCATGGCCGGAATGCTCTCGAACGAGGATTAGCGAGCCGCGGCTGGCCTATCTGCGAGGGCTCGGCGGTCTACCTTTTGATGACACAGCTCAAGAGTTTGGCTAGGCCCAACGGGAACGGTTCGGTGACGTCGATGACCGAGCTGTTGATTGCGGTGTTTGAAGCGGGGCCGTTGAGGGTCTCGTGGCTGAAGCGGTCGCTCGCGCGTTCGCCGTCTCCGTTTGCGCCGATGGCGGTGCGTGCGCTTGCGTTGTCGTTGTTGGGCCTGCTGGCGATTTCTGCTTTCCTGCCGGCTCTGGTTCCGTCTAGGCTTGCGATCTGCTCGTAAGCGGCGACCGACATCCCCGTGCGCGCGGCTGCGATGAGACGGTCCATCCCCTCGGAGGTCCTCCTGCGCCAGAAACCCATGCGCGGACCTGCGAACTTTGCGGCGAGCAGCTCGGCGTGCCCTACGAGAAGGACCCCGCAGAGCTCGCGGCCGCTTTTGCTGCAGATGCTTTCGAGCATTGCATATACGAAACCGAGCGCGCGCGTGGTTCTCTTTGTCCCGTTCTCATTCAGGTTCTCGCTTAGCTCATCGCTCGGTGCGTAGATGATGAAATATGCTGGCGTCGAGCTGGGCGTATCAGGCGCAAAACCGGGCGCCTTTTCTGCGCGCGCCGTCAGCTCATCTAGAGAGAGCGCGGCAACATACGCGTCGGCCGTGCTGCCACCTGCTGCATCGCTCGCAACAAACGCTGGCTCCTTCATGTGCGAGAGCCGCGCATAGGCGCGCGTGGCGTCGCAGAAGTCCGCGATGAGGAGCTCGCCGAATCCCGCGGGGCGCCCGGCGCCCGCGTGCACGGATATTGTTTCGGGTAGCTTCATGCCGCTCCTCTCAAGTCGTTTGAGGGTACCATAGGGCCCGTTAACTCGCGTTTTCGAAAGGTTCTGCGCATGCGCCTCCCCATGAACACCGACCTCGCCACGCTCAAGCCCTCGGGTATCCGGCGCATCAACGCGCTCGCGGCGGCGCATCCCGACTGCATCGCGCTGGCCCTCGGCGAACCCGATTTCGATACTCCGGCCGAGATCTCGGCGGAGGTCGGCCACGCGCTCGAGCGGGGGGAGACGCACTACCCGGCGAACAACGGGAGCGCCGAGCTTCGCGCAGGCCTCGTCGCCTACATGGCTGAACACGGCCTTGCGTTCGACGAGAGCGAGGTCATCGCAACCGATGGCGCCACCGAGGCGCTTGCGGCAACGTTCCTTGCCCTGCTCAACCCGGGCGACGAGGTCGTCATCCCCACGCCGGCGTTCGGCCTCTACGAATCGATCGCGGTTGCCAACCATGCGCGCCCGGTGTTTCTCGATACCGCGCCTGCCGCGTTCCAGATCGACGAGGCCGAGCTGCGCGCGCACGTGACGCCGGCCACCAAGGCGATCGTCATCTGCTCGCCCAGCAACCCCACCGGCTGCGTGCTCAATGCCGACTCGCTCGATGCGGTGGCGCGCGTGGCAGCCGAGACCGGAATCTACGTGGTCTGCGACGACGTCTACAACAGGCTCGTCTACACCGATGGCTACGAGCGCTTTGCCGTGCGGCACCCCGAGCTGCGCGAGCAGACAATCGTGGTCGACAGCTTCTCCAAGCCCTGGGCCATGACCGGCTGGCGCCTGGGTTGGCTTGCGGCCTCCGCGCCCGTTGCCGCCGAGATCGCCAAGGCGCACCAGTACCTCGTGTCGTCGGCGGTCTCGTTCGAGATGTCCGCCGCCGCGCGCGCCCTGCTCGTGGATCCGGCGCCCATGCTCGGCGTCTACCGCGTCCGCCGCGCCCGCGTGCTCGCCGCGCTCGCAGATATGGGCCTGCCCGTGGTCGAGCCGGCCGGCGCGTTCTACGTGTTCCCCAAGATCGCGCAGACAGGGCTTTCGAGCGAGGAATTCTGCACGCGCGCCATCCAAGAGGCGGGCGTGGGCCTCGTGCCGGGAGACTGCTTTGGTGCCGAGGGCTACGTGCGCCTGAGCTATTGCGTGGCCGACGACCAGCTCGACGAGGGCCTGCGCCGCCTCGCCACGTTCGTGGAGCGGCTCTAGGCTCTGTAGCCGAACGGAAGAATCATAGGCCGTCCGAAGTTAGAACCTCGCGTACAGCCGATTGCAGCCGGGAACCCGCTCGAAGCCCACCCCGAGGGAGAACCCGGCGACGTCCTCGCTCAACGGGTCGACCACGAGCGCCTTCGCCCCGATCGTGTCCGCGGCACCCTTCGCCCGGTGGTAGGCGTCCAGGAGGAGCTGGCGCCCGAGGCCGCGGCCCCCGTATTCCTCGCTGACGCCGAGCATCCCGAGCAGGATGACTGGAATCTGGTCGGGCGCGTTTCTCGCGAGCCATCCCGTCATGGTTAAGATACGTGTCAAGTTATCCCTTAATTGCATTTATATACGTATTTCAATGCTGGTAGAATACGTATAGAGTTTATCTAACGAAGGGCGAAGCGTATGGTGGCGGTAATCGAGAAGAAGCTCGTCTTCGGGCGCGACCAGGTCCTGACGTCAACCCAAGCGAGCAAGAACTTCGGCGAGGCAAGGCGCCGAGCGCGCAGGGAGCCGCTGTTCGTCTCGGACCGCAACGACGGCATCGACACCGTCATCGTCGGCTACGACGAGTTCGAGGCGATGGCGGTGGAGCTCGAGGAGCTCAGGGAGGAGCGTCTCTACGCCCTCGCCGCAGCCAGGGTCGCCCAATGCGACGCCGACCCCGACCACAAGGGAATCCCTGTCGAGGATGTTTTGGGCCACGGCTACTTCGAGGCCCTGGTGGCCGCCGAGGCCGCCGACCCCGTTCCCGACTCGGAGCTCTTCGAGTGAGCGCCGCGAGGTTCAGGGTCGAGTACCTGTGCTCGGCCGCGAGGAAAGATTACGACTCTCTCGATGGGTCTGTCCGCGCCATGGTCGACAAGGGCATCGCGCGCCTCGCGCTGCGCGCCGACGAGATAGGCAAGCCCCTCTCCGGGCCCCTTTCGGGCTGCAGGGAGCTGAAGTTCCGCGCCGACGGGATCAGGGTGATTTACAGGATCCGCAACGGCGAGATAGAGATTGTCCAGATCGTAGCGATTGGCCTTCGCGACAAGGGCAAGGCCTTCGACATCGCGGTGGCGCGCTTGCGGGCGCGCGACGAATAAGACGCATTGAGTGACGTGCGGGCGAAAGGAAAAGAGCCGGCAGTTCGCAGCCGGCCCCAACCCCGCCTCGTCTAGATCCCGAGCAAGTCTCCATGACTCCCGGTACGCACGGCCGTGAGTCTCAACTCGCTATTCTCCACGATATAGATAAGGAGCCAGTCCGGCTCGATATGGCACTCACGGTGGCCTCTATAGTCTCCGACAAGAGCATGGTCCCTCATTCTTTCGGGGAGCCGCTCGCCTCGCGCCAACGCCTCTATGGCGTGCTCGAGTTTAACGAGGTCGCGACCCTGTTTAGCCACCCTCTTGAGGTCCTTCCTGAACTTCCCCGTGAAGACAATCTGCAGCATCGCTATTCCTCGGAAATAGCCGCGCTGATCGCCTCCGCCGCGCTCTGATAAGGCCCGTAAAGGTCACGGCCTTCCGCAGCATCGTCCATGGCGCGAAGGGTCTCGGAACTGAACCCATGGGGGTTGGAAGGGTCAAACGGGAAGCCCCCGCGCCGGTTGAAAGCCGAAACGAACATCCGGATGGCGTTACTAGGGGTCGTGCCTATGGACTCGCACACGCTGGCGAACGCAGATTTCTCCTCAGGCTTCAGCTTGGTCGTCACGGCCACCATCTCGGCGGAAAGACTCATAACCTCTCCAAAGTATTACGCAGTATTACCTAGTAACACTTACTATACCCCAAACGCCCTTGTCTAGAAACCCAGGAACTATTGACTCGGGCCTCGTCGGGCTCGACGAAGGTGCGCACGGTCTCGACCGTGCCGGTCTCGGTCACCTGCTGCACGCGCACGCTGGTGTCGGAGAGCAGGTAGCCGGTGGGCGCCTTGGTCTCCTGGATCGCCACGGTGCCGAGGGGCAGGGTGTTCTGGTCGCCCCGCGACGTCGTGAAAAGCTCATCGCCGGACACCAAGCTATTTTCGCTCAGATAGGCAATGCCTTTCTCGTTAGTCCTGAACACCCACGTGCGGGCCGCCCTGGCGGGGAGGCCATCGCCCGTGTAGTAGCCCTCGTAGAACCTCACGGTGAACTCCGCGCCGGCGAGCGTTCCCGCGCCGAGCGGGCTCGCCTTGCCGGTCTCGGCGTCGACCTTGGCCACGAGCATTCGGGCCGGGTCGTTCTTGGGGGCGTCCTTGACGCCGGAAGTTATTTAGCGACGCCGGAAGTTATTTAGCGGCCCCGCATTTCGAGCACCTATAGCCAGTCGTCACGGTCTCGTCCCAGGCCGCCTTGTCCGTCTGCGTGTACTGGTCATGGACCATGACGGTCTCGTCCCAGGCCGCCTTGACGACCACGTACTCCTCGCGCCAGGACTCGTGATCCGTCGCATCCAGGTGGCCCCAGGGATCGGTTGTCACGTCGGCATTGCATGTGTTGCAGAAATAGCGGTAATCGCATTCAGCCGGATGGCTCACCGTCTTGTACTCGGCCGGAACCACATGCGTGACGGCATCATGGTGCACCGTTTTGGTTACGGCCACCCAATTATGGTTGCACTCGGCCTTCGCGCCGGACTGCGGCGCCCCGCCGGAGGAGGAGCCCGAGCCCTTGTTGGAATCGGATTTCGAGGTCCCGGACTGCTGCTGGGGGGATCCAGACGACGAACCCGCCGACTCCGACGGCTTCGCGGTCTCCTGGGGCTTGGCCTGCTCGGTGGAGCTCGCGGCGTCGTCCCTCTTCTGCTCGATCTTCGACGCGTCGGCGTTGGGATTCTTGGAGGCGTTCTCGGCCACCTTGTCGACCACCTTGGAGCCGGCCTCGCCGGTGAGGGTGGAGTCGCCCT